>CAZIVM010000006.1:0-35618 GCA_964542845.1 uncultured Victivallales bacterium | reverse complement strand
AACCCTCCTAGCCAGCTTGGGAAGCTGGAGCATTACCACTATGCTACACCCGCAAGGAAAATGTGTAGTTATAATTTAACACGAATTTTGAAAAAAACAAGTTTATAAAATGAAAAAGTGTCATTTTATTGACGTTAAACTCTAAAAATATGCAGAATAGACTTTGAATGTTTGAAAATATTCTACTTCACCCATTTAGGGACGCCTTGAGATTTTAACCTCTCAACGGTTTTAAGGCGTCTTGCACGCAATACTTCGCTATTTGAAGAAAGTGTTGGGTCACGATAAACAACGCCTGCTAAAGAGTGTTTTGCTATTTTAACATCTTTCTCACGAAGTGTGGGGAAAGATGTCTGATTCTCCTGAAGCTTTTTACATGCTATAATTCCTGGTTTTTTGTGTCCAAACTGTGGCGTATGATAAAGATGGAATCCCGCGCGCAAAAATGCGCCAATAACAGGAAACGCCGTCGAGTAGGTTAAAATGAAGCCATCATCAGTTAAAAGCGTGTACAAAAGTTTTATAAAATCATAGGTCCATAATTCGGGATTGACATCTGGAGAAAATGGATCAAGAAATATGATGTTGTATTTCTTCCCGTGATAGGTTTTGACAAAATTTCGTGCATCGCCAATGTGAAGTTGAAGAGCGGTTTGATTTTTTTGAATAACGTTATGGGTAAAAAGAGGTTCAAAAAAGGTTGGATGGATCGTTTGTGCGATGGGAAGAACACGGGCATCAAATTCTAATGAATCAATATGATGCGTAAGGTTTGAGTCTGCAAGGATTTCAAAGGCACAAATGGCATTATAACCGAGTCCGAACCCAATATCGAGAATACGTAACGATTCTTGATGCGCGCGTGTTGTTAAATTGACTGGATCTACAAATCGGGTGATTGCTTCGCTTTGTGCGCCTGTCAAGCTGTGAAAGTGTTGTTTGAACTGAGGGTGATAGGCTGTAAAAGAGCCATCTTCAGTGACAACGAGTTGTTGTGGATTTTTTTGTTCGAATTGTTCGATGAAGTAGGTGAGGAACTGTCCTTTTTTCATCCACCAATGTGGCGCTATAAGTTGTTCCGGATCGGTATCTGCACACAAACGCATCACGACTAAACTTTCAGGAAGAATATGTAATATCTCACTCAATATATTGCCATATTCATATTCGTTTTTGATATGAAAATCATGAGGATTATGGTGGTAATCATTGGCAAGTTCTGTTTTTTTAAGCACCATCATTTGATGAAACTTAATTCCTTGAATGGGAAGTGTAGCAATTTTTTTTGCGGTTGCGATCATCGTTTCGGGAGTTTCCCCAGGGAGACCCAATATAAGGTGTATGGTCGTACGAATGCCTGCTTGATGGAGTTTGAGAATCGCATTTTCAGCGCAAGCAAAATCGTGTCCGCGATTGACCCGTTGCAAGGTGGTGTCGTTGGCGGTTTGGACGCCGAGTTCGACCCATACTTCGTAGCGTTGATTCAGTGCTATTAAATAATCCATCACCGTTTGACTCAAACAATCGGGGCGCGTGGCAATCATGACTATTTTGAAGTCTGCCATGGCTAACACCTCTTCGTAATAACCTTTAATCGTTTCAATATCGCCATAGGTGTTGGTGTAAGATTGAAAATAAGCAATGTATGGCGCGGATGCTTGATAGCGATTTTGGACATAGTTAATGCCATCATCGACCTGTTTTTTTAAATCAATATTGCGTTTTAAATGACGTGCCTTTGCTCCGTCTTCAGGGCAAAAAGTACAACCTCCCGTGCCATGAATTCGGTGAGGACACGAGAGGTAGAGATCAATTGGGATACGCTGTAACGCTTTTCCGTATTTTTCGACGAGAGATTCGCGAAAGAACTTAATTTTTTGCATTGAATTAAGGTTGAACTCCACGAAGTTTTTCAATTTCGCCTTGGAGTTCTGTCACGCGTTTGGCTAAATCTGCGCGTTCTTGCATTAAGGTATCAATGGTTTTATTTTTTTGTTGGAGTTGTTCATCGGTTGCAGAAGGGGCAGGGGTATCTTTCGCTTTGGCTTGAGCTTCTTTGAGTTGGTTCTCAAGCTGAACTTGTTTTTCTTGGGTTGACTTAGCAAACGCTTCTTGTTCTTTTTTGAGTGTTTCTAAAGCTTTAACTGTTTCTGGATTATCTTTGATAATGGGGTTGGCTTTAAGTTTTAGAATTTCTGCGTTTAACGATTCAATTTCATTTGCGGCAACGTTGAGTTTACGTTTAAGTTCATCTTGGGTACGTACTTGATGTTCAAGATTCGCTTTAGCTTGAGTTAACTCGTTGGCTTTGGCTTGAAGCGAGGGTAAACTTTCAAGGTTGGCTTGCGCTTGACGAAGCTCGTTTTTCGTTTTGGCCAACTCATTATTGGTGGTGTTAAGCAAGGTTTGGACTTCGATAAATTTTTTATTTTCGTCTTGGAGTTGAGTGCAAGATGCCTTGACATCTTTGAACTCTTGTGTCATTTGTGTTAACTGAGTGGTAAGACGGTTTTTCTCGTCAGATAACGTTTGAACTTGTTGTGAGAGGTCATGACTTGTAAGCTCTTTGATTTGTCCTTTAAGTGTTGCAATTTCTGCCTGATTGGCTTTAAGGGTTTCTTGAACAGAATTTGCTGTATTTTGAGCCGTGTTGAGTTGGACTGTTTGTGCTTCTAAATCTTTTTTCGCTTTTGTTAATTCGGCTTGTTTTTGCGTGCTGGCATCGATTGCTTCTTTTAACGATTGTTTAAGCGAAGTTACTTCTGTATCGTGGTGTGCAATTTTAGCTGTTAATGCTGCTTTTTCTTGTTCAAGAGCAGTTATTTTGGTTTGGAGTGCAGCGCCTTCTTTTTCCGCATTTTGAAGTACGTTGAGTTGAGCGGTTAAAGTTTGGATTTGTTTCTCGAACTCAATTGACTTATTTTTTTCAATGTTAAGAAACTCTTCGCCTTTAATGATTTTTGCATTTAAATCGGTAATCGTTTTCTCAAAATTGAGCGATTGTTGATTTTTTGCTTCAAGGGCTGCGTTCAACTTTACAATCTCATCTTTAGCTGTTTTGATTTGAGATTCTAAATCTGCTTTTACTTTGGCGTTATCATCTTGTGCTGTTTTTGTTTTTGCATCAAAGTCGGCTTGAAGTTTGGCTAATTCTGCCTTAAATGCTTGTTCATTTTTTTCTTGAGCGGATTTAAAATCGGCTTGAGCTTTTGTAATTTGTTCGTTTAAAGCGGTAACTTTTTGAGTATTTGCTGTTTCGATTTCTTTAATTTTTTGTTGATGAGCAGAGGTTAAGTCTGATTTAGTTTTATTAAAATTATCGGTCAAAGACTGTTTATCCTTGGCAAACTTTTCTTGATTGTCTTTTGCCTCTTTGATTAACTTGGTTTCTTGATCCATCAAACGATTAATGGTTTGTGCGCGCTCTTCGACGGCTGATTTGAGTAAACGACACTCTGATTGTGAAGCATTCCATTTTTTCTCAATTTCAAAAAGTTCTTTGCGAGAAGCATCCCATCCTTCTTGGACGTAGGATAAATTGGCTTTAACTTCGGTATATTGACGTTGTGCTTTTTGCAACTCAGAGCGTAAATGGCTAGTTTCTGCAACTTGTTCTTCAGAAGGTACCGCATTAGCCGCTTGATTTTTCCAGTATTCGAGTTCGTTGGTAAGTGTGGTGTTTAACGTACGGAGATCGCGCGTCTCTTTTTCCATTTTGGCAACTTCTGCTGCAATATTGCTTAAACTTGACAAGTTTGAAGTGGTCGGCTGGGGTTGCGTTGGGGTTACTGCGGGAGGGCCAGATGGACGCTCTTTCAAAATTCCAGTTGCACGCGAAACGGGAGGTGTATGACGAGGTGTTGTGGCTGGGTTTGCAGTAGGAGAGGGGGTTGATGTTGCTTCGTCAGCCATGGCGCTTTCTTGATCTAAACGGTCTAAGCGCGTTAAACGATTTTTACATGCGTCGATTTGCGCTTGAACACGTTGAGGATTCCAAGCGGGATCAATAATTTGTGATGCGCGATAAAAATGAATCGCTTCGTTATAAGCATAGATTGCTTTTTTATACTCTTTTTTAGCATCAAAGATTTCGGCTTCGCTTTGAACTTTACGACCTGCTTCGTAGGATTGGCTGGCCGTAGGATCTGACGGACGTTCAGATGTTGGCGCGGCTGAACCTTGCGCATCTACAGCGAAAGGGGCAAAAAGAGTGGAAAGCGCAACAAGGGTAAGAGACATTTTTTTCATAGTGTTTCCTTTACGAATGAGGTTGTTATTTATATTTATGATTTATGTTATACTATATTAAACTTTATATAATTTAGCATACATTTGATAAAAAAACACCCTTAAACAACAAAAAAATCAACTATTTTGCGCAAAAAAGCATAATTTAACGCTCTTTGAATAAAAAACGTACTAAAAATAAACCATTTTGACTCCGTTTGAAAATCAATATGGTTTATTTTTACAATCTCATTTTCCCTAGAGAGAAATGAATTATTGAATATTAAGGAATTTATCAAACCCTGTCATTTGAAAAACTTCAAGCACATCTTTGTTGAGGTTTTTGATCATGAAAGAACCTTGCGCTTGCATTTTCTTATAGGTTGCAATAATGACGCGAAGTCCTGCACTGGAGATGTAAGGGACTTTTTCAAAGTCAATCACAATTTGCGTTGCGTTATCCCAGTTGGCTCTGAGGGTATTTTCAAGTTCTGAAGAGGTGAGTGTATCAATGTTTCCGTCTACTTGAAGTGTGAGGATTCCATTTTCGTTTGTAAGATTGATTTCCATAAATGACTCCTAGAGTTTAAGTGTGAGTTGATTCATATTTTGAACGATGTTATAATTGACTTCTTCGCATCGCTTTTGAATAATCATACCCGCCATCTCAGCATCGGGGGATAAAGATTCAAAAGGATTAAAATAAGGCGCATCCCAAGTTAAGGTGATTTCTGTATTTTTGGTAACTTCTGAAATGCCAATTTCCAATGAAAATTTTGGAATTTGAGGAAAGATAATTTCTGCAAGAAGTTCTTCGAGAACCGACTGCAAGGCATGTCGTTTCTTGTGGTCGAGCAACTGACGATTTGCAAAAGCATCAATTTCGCCTTGAAAATGATATAAATCAAATGAGTCTCGCGAAAGAGAGATTGTTTGAGTATTAATTCGATGAATGAAAGCTTTTGTTTTCGTTTTTTGTGGATTTTCAAAGATTTCTTGAGGTGTTCCTTCTTCGTAAATAATTCCTTCATCCATATAAAATATGCGGGTAGATACCTCTTTGGCAAACCGCATCTCGTGAGTGACAATCATCATAGTAATGCCTGTTTTGGAGAGCGAACGTATCACGCTAAGAACCTCGTTAACCATTGTGGGATCAAGCGCTGAAGTGGGTTCGTCAAAAAGAATGATCTCTGGATTCATGGCGAGTGTTCGCGCAATCGCAACACGTTGTTGTTGTCCTCCTGAAAGTTCCTGAGGCAAGGCGGTTGCTTTATCGCTGAGTCCTACCATCTGGAGCAATTCTAATGCACGTTTTTGAGCTTCCTCTTGAGATTGTTTAAGAAGTGTACGGGGCGCAAGTGTGATATTTTCAATGACCGTGAGGTGAGGGAAAAGGTTGAACTGTTGAAACACCATTCCCATTTTGCGACGCAATAAATGGATATTTGCATCCGGCGCAAGAATATTATTTTCATCAACAATAATTTCTCCGCCATCGGGTTTTTCTAGAAGGTTCAAACATCGTAAGAATGTACTTTTTCCGGTTCCAGATGGCCCAATAATTGAGATAATCTCGCCTTTTTTAATATGTGTGGTAACATCTTTTAAGACATGGATTTGATTATTAAAAGATTTTTTGAGTTGTTGGACTTTAATCATGTTTCAACACCCCTTTCATCATGCGATTTCGCGTATTTGGATGTATTCGATATTCGATATATGCGAGAAAACTTGCCATTAAGTGGGCAATGACAAAATAGATAATCGCCGTGGCAATTAATGGGAAAAATGCTTCGTAGGTACGACTTCGAATGATATCACTCATTTTGGTTAAATCTTGAATTGCAATGTAACCGACAATGGATGTGGTTTTGAGCATGTTGATAAACTCCCCGCGATATATGGGAAGAACTTGACGCAGGGCTTGTGGAAATATAATTTTGCGAAACGCTGTAAACTTTCCAAATCCGAGCGCTTGCGCTGCTTCAAATTGTCCTTTGGGAACACCATCAATTCCCGTGCGTAACATCTCCGCAACATAGGCTGCAAAGTTGAGACCAAATCCAATGACGGCAACTAAGACGGCATTGACATCAACTTTGGCAAAAATAATATAATATAAAATCATGAGAATCACCAGCATAGGAGTCCCTTGCAACGTGGCAATATAACCTTTTGCGATAAGTTGAATCCATCTTTTTGGGGAACGACGCATCATGCAAATCGGGAACGCAAGCAATGATCCGAAGATTGCCGCAAATACGGTAATAATAATGGTGACGCCTAAACCATCGGCAATGAGTTTCCATCGATCTTCATGAATGAAGGTACGATCAAAACTTTCTGAAAGAGAGGTATATGTCGTTTGAAGCCATTGAGTGATATTCGATGGTTTTTCAACTGTCGCGCCTTCTTTGAGGACCATGGCAACAAATCCGCCTCGATAGTTTGGTGATGAGAATAACACATTCTTTTTCCGTTCTTCTGTAACGCTTGTTGAGCCGATTCCCATATTCACTTTACCGCTCATTACGGCATCTAGATATCCACTCCAGTCCATGGTTGAGAGTTCGATTTTATATCCCAATTTATGGGCGATGCGATAGAGTACATCCAAGTCGTATCCTACAATTTGACCTTCAGATAAATAGGTAAAAGGTTCAAGTTGTGGGACAGTGGCAACTTTGATAGTCTTATGAGTTTGAATGGTTGGTAATAATGGCATTTTGCGTTCACTAATATCGGAGTCGATCCACATGGCGGCAAGCAAATCGATCTCACCAGAAGCTCTCATTTTATCGATTTCGCGTGAAAACTCAGCACAAAGCTGTATCTCGTTTTTGGGGAAGATAAAAGCGTAATCACTTGCAGATAACGGTTGGGGTAACATGGTAATATCGGGATTGAGTCGCATGATGGATCGTGCCATGGGTTCTTCTGATAAAAATGCATCAATTTTTCCCGCGCGCAGTGAGAGAATGAGCTCGTTAAACGTGTTGACATATAAAGGGATGGCTTTAGGAAAGTGTATAGCGGCTTGTTCATCTGCAATTGTTCCTGTAAGCACCCCAATGCGTTTATCGTGAAGTTGATCTAATGATGTGATTTTGCTATGCGCTTCGACGGGGCGATTATGCGTTAAAATGGTGAGTCCGCCCACATAGTAGCATTCGGCAAAATCGACCACTTTTTTTCGATTTTCAGTAATCGACATTGCCCCCCCTACAATATCAACTTTTTCTTGTGTGAGTGATTCAATCAAGGCTCCAAAGGAGGTGGGTACACACTCAAATTTCATATTTAATTCGTAGGCTATCCGACGCACAATTTCAATATCCAGCCCTATAATCTCTCCCCCTTTTCCTGTATAGACCATGGGTTCAAGCACGGGATCGGTTGCAAACCTCAATGTCCCTTTGCTTCCATCAAAATCAGGTTTATGCGTCCATTTTGTAATTTGCTTTTGAGAAGGATCTGCACTGCACCATTTATTGATTAATTTCGAGAGTTCGCCAGAGGCTTTAAGGGCTTGAATAACACGTGATGCCTCTTTCGCGAGAGGAGATTCTTTGCGAAAAGCATATCCATAGTTATCTGTAGCATAAACACAGGCGATACGAGTTTCTGGGTACATCGCCGCATAAAGTTTTGCCACGGGTTCGTCTAAAAGGACGGCGTCCACTTTTTTGAGTAGAAGCGCTTGAACAGACGAGGTGTTATCATTGAAGAAAACGTAATGAACATCACTCACGAAAGGATCTGTTAGCTCTTGGAAGCCCCCTCCTGTAAGCGACGCGACGCGTTTCCCTTGTAAATCTTTAACCGTTGTGATTGAGGTGTTGGGACTCATCTGTTCGTAATCACTCTTGCGAATGACAATCCCCAACGAATTATCGATGTAGTTTGCTGAGAAAAGAACTGTTTTTTCACGTTCTGGCGTTACATCAATGTTGGCAATAGCGATGTCTGCTTTTTCACTGGCAACGAGAGAAATAATTGCTTCATAATTGGCAACCTTGAATTCAATTTCGCGATTGAGGAACAAAGCAAGTCGGTAAGCAACTTCCATATCGAATCCAATGATTTCTTGATTTTTGCCCATATAACACATCGGTTCATAATCGGGGGTTACCGCAACGACAAGTTTTCCTTGAGGTTGAGTTGGTTTTGGAATCTTGGGCATCGTGTGTGTGTTGGCGCGAATCCAACGTTGATACATACTTTTATAGGTTCCATCTTTTTGGTATTGATCAATAAAAAGATTAATTTGTTCATGTAATTCTTTGAGATTGTTATTGACTGCAATTGAAAGTTGTCCTTTGCCGATGGTATCGGGTAACACCATCAAATCTGCATGGACACGCATCATGTATTCTATCCCTGGAATATCGTAAGCAAATGCATCAATTTTACGGGATTTGAGTGCAATGCATAAATCAGGAGGGACGTTGTAGTATAAGGTTTTAGCTTGAGGGATGACCTCTTTGACTCGACGCATCGCAAGGGTTCCACTTTCTCCGCCAATAATATAATTCGGATGGTTCAAATCGGATGGTTTTTTTATGGATTTGGATTTAGGGGTGAGTCGCGATTTTTTGACCAGTGCGGTAATGGCGGAATTGACATAATCTTTGGATAGCAACATTTTATATGAGCGTTCTGGCGTGTGATTAAGATTGGCAACTAGCATATCAATTTTGCCACTTTCAGTTGAGACAATTAATGCATCATACGTCATGGATTTAATATCAACCTCAAGCTGATATTCAAGGGCGAAACGACGAATAAATTCGATGTCGAATCCTGTGAGCTCACCATTTTTTCCAAAATAATTCATCGGTTCATTATGACCTTCGGTGCCGATGCGAATTTTTCCGACAGTTTTTTCGGGAAGGGGAATCTCTGGCATTTCGTGATTTGTAGATTCAAACCAACGTTTGTACATCTCATCATAGAGTCCTGTTTGTTGGTAATTTTCAATAAAAATATTAATGCTATCCAGTAATTCTTTTTGATCCAGTGGAAGTCCAACAACGATGTGTTCTTCTGCAATGTCATCGGGCAATACCGCTAAATATGTGTTCGCTAAGCAAGCAAACTCCATATTATGTCGATCAAATAAAAACGCATCAATTTTGCCGTATTTTACGGCGGCATAACCTTCTGAAAGCGAATTATAATAACGCAGTTGAGATTTATCATAATTTTTTTCTGCAACAAACGAAGCCGCAGCACCAACGGGCACGCCAATGATCATAGAGTCATCTTTTAAATCAGCAGCGCATGTGATGGGGCGTTCAGACGTTTCTTCTTCAAGAGAACATCCCATTCCGCCTAAAAATGTAAGCATACAAATGGGGATTAATAAATAAAGAATACGAGAGAAATTCATATTGGGTTTACCTTGATTTGTGAGTGCTGTTTTATATAAGAAATTACTGTCTTTTATTATTACTTTACTCCTAAAAAGTAAAATATCAAGTTAATATCTTAAATAACTACATTTAATTTTCAATTTTTAATGTTCATTTTTATCGTGTCGTGCTAAATGCATCCATTGATAGCGGGGTAAATTGTTTTTTGGCATCTTGACGACATTCGGGATTGATTTGGATGTACTTCCAACGATCAAATGCAAAATCATGCGGTAAATAGTTCTCAACCCATTTGTGAATCAGACGAAATGAGAGCGGTTGACTCTCAAAAATCCACGGACACTCTTCTGTAATGATTTTTTCCAGTGCTTGATAGTGTTTGATTGCATCATGAGCGGGGGCTCGAATCGCTTTTTCATAACATGCATCATATATCTCATTGTGATAAAAAATACGATTGCATCCGCCAGCGTTAGGTCCATAATAAAGTTGGAAAATATTTTCTGCATCGGGATAATCGAACACCCAATTGAAACGGAAAAGTTGCATTTGACCTGCTCTGTTTTTTTCAAGAAATTTAGGTTTACTATTTAATATTGGTATAATACGAATCCCAATTTCTTTCATATCGTCGACCATCATTTCGGCCACTTGACGTGCCGCGGGGCCTGTTTCGGGAAGATCAAAAGTGAGGGTGAGTGGTTTTTGGGTAGCTGAATCGATTCCGTCAGGATAGCCCGCCAACTGCATATAGTGTTTCGCCTGCGTTAAATTATAGATACTATAAGGATTTTTCCATGTTGAATCATGCCCCGCAAGTCCTGGCAAAAGAGGCCCGTTACAATCGCGGATGAGACCATTGTAATAAACTTCTCGTTTCGGTTTATTATAAGCCAGTGAAATTGCTTTTCGAAGATTGAGATTGGATGCGAGTTTGGGGTCGGTAAACGAAAAACCGATATAGTTAATTTGGAGTTCGGGGGTCATTTGCAGATCAATTCCCCGTGATTTAAGGGCAGGGGGGAGAACGCCGCCAGTCCCGACTACATCCATTTGATCTTTATTGATTGCGCTCACATCTAAGTCTCCGTTTAAAAACATCAACCATGCAGGCTGAGGGTCTTGAACCAAATAACAAATGATTTTATCGATATAAGGGAGTTGACATGTCGAAGATTGGGGGCGATAAAGTGAATTTTTGCAAAGTTCGATACGATAACTTTTTTGATATTGACTCAAGGCAAAAGGACCAGAACCCACAGGATGTTCGCTGATTTTCTCGCCATAGGTTTTGATTGCGATTTCAGATACGATAGCCGTATAACTCATCGCTAGATAGTAAGGTAAACGGGGTTCAGGATGTGCGAGATGTAAATAGAATTCGGTGTCGGAAACGACTTGAATCCCTTCACAGCCTATGAGATACGGCGCAAAATCATTTTGTAACGCTTGGGCAGTGGCTTGACGAAATTTTTCAATCCCTTTGATTTTTCCACGTAAAAGATGATAACCTGGGGAAACAAGGCGAGCATCTGCCAAACGTAATAAACTAAAACGAACATCATGACTTGTTACACGGTGTGAATCGTTGTCAAAACAGGGATCCGAAATAAAATAGAGATCATCACGCAAAGTAAAGTGCCAAGATGTTCCAGTGTCATTGCAGACTGCATCATGAGCCAACATTGAGGGTTTTACGCGATAGGGTCGCGCTTCATAATCATATTGATAGAGGGTATCAAACAACGATAAAACCATGACACATGATGCGTAATCGGCCGCAAACGCTGGATCCAATGATCGCGGTTGACCTAAACTCGTAAAAAATATTTTTTCATCAGGCAAAAATGCACGTTGTGGCATTAACTGGTAGACTAATGCAATGAGAAGCATCAAAATCAAAATTAAAGAAAAAAAGTATTTTTTCATTTACGAATTCCTAAATTCATCTGTGTCGAGCAATAATATTCCCAAAACAACCAAAGCGTGCATCTCTTTGCCTTGACGCACCATTTCGATGGCTTGAGCGAGGGGAAGGGTATACGATTCAATATGTTCTAACTCTTCTTGCTGATCGTGTTCTACTTTTTCTACATTTTCAAATAATACATAGAAACAACGATTGTTTTGTAAAGCAGGATTGGGATAGACGACGCTCAAAATTCGTCCAGCGTCTTTGGGGCGATAGGCGGCTTCTTCGAGGAGTTCGCGTGCGGCGGCTTCGATGGGAGCTTCTCCGGGATCGATGAGCCCTGCTGGGACTTCATTTTCAACCGTGCGGGTGCCATGACGAAACTGACGAATCATGACGAGTTCTTTTTCAGGCGTTAAGGCTAAGACGTTCACCCAGTCGGGACACGCAAAGCGATAAAAATCGCCCTCAGCCCCTGTGCGAGGATTACGCGATGGGGTCATTTCAATAGTATGAAACGGAAGTTGAACTGCAACGTGCGTGTCCCCTAACTCCCAACGCAAATGATCTAGTCCATCGTTTTGAATATCTTTGACTTTATTCATATTCAGACCAGTTCATACATTTCATGATAGGTTTGAGCTGATCAACGAAATGAGAGAAGTCTGCTGATGGAATTTGTTGAGCAGCATCACTGCGTGCTTCACGGGGTTTGCAATGTGACTCCACTAAAATGGCATCTGCACCTACCGCAATGGCTGCACGAGAAAGCGGTAAGACTAAGTCAAGACGTCCCCCTGCATGGCTAGGATCGACGACGACAGGGAGATGGGTCTCTTTTTTGGCAATGGCTACAGCGGTGACATCGAGTGTATTTCGTGAAGCGTTTTCAAAGGTACGAATCCCACGTTCACACAAGATGACCCCTGGGCAACCATTCACAAGGAGGTATTCTGCCCCTAAAATCCACTCTTCAATTGTGGTCGACATCCCACGTTTGAGTAAAACGGGTTTTCCCACTTTTCCTGCGACTTCAAGGAGGTTGTAGTTTTGACTATTGCGTGCACCGATTTGTAAGCAGTCGGCGACTTGTGCGACCTGTTCAACGTGGTTGACACTGACCACTTCCGTAATCACGGCGACGCCATGTTCCCTTTTGATTTGATGGAAAATATCGAGACCTTCGCGCCCCATGCCTTGAAAGTCATAAGGACTTGTGCGTGGTTTATAAACGCCTCCGCGAATGATTTGAACACCGCTTTTCACTAGGTCAGTTACCGTTTGTTCCATCTGTGCATAACTTTCCACGGCGCAAGGTCCTGCAATAATGGCGTGGTGTCCGCCTCCAATTTTGAACTTGCCAACCGACACTGCGGAGTCCTCTGGATGATATTCTCTGCTCGCTAATTTATATTTTTTTTGTACGGGTAAAATCGATTCAATACAATCGTAAGCGGCTAAACTCATCAAAGAGGGTTTGGTCGTTTCATCACCGATTGCAGCAATGACAACATTTTCAACACCTTGGATTAAACGAGGCTCATACCCCATTTCTGTAACTTTGTGTTGGATGAATTCGACATCTTGTGAACTAACGTGGGGATGGAATACAATAATCATAATGTGAGGATTCTTTGGGGTTAATTTTAAGAAAAAAACAAAGTTTTTAATTGTTTTTTGTTAAATAGATTTGAAAATTAGAAAAATTACGATACATTATAAATATTAACTCATTTTGAAAATAATCAACCCAAATTCGAAAAAAAAGTTTAAAATATGGCTAATGATCGTATTATTTCAGCGCTTTCTATCGGTGCAACTGCCGTAATGATGCTTATTGTGCGTCGTTACGCAGATGGTCGCTGGGAGTATATTAATGAATTGACTGCTAATACCGAATTGGCTGAAGGGATCGAAGAGGGGGGCGAACTTTCTCAAGCCTCGATTGATAAAACAATTGATGTGGTGCAAGATATGTATCGTATTGCAAGCGAAGAAGGGGTTGACCGTGTGATTACGGCGGCTTGTTCATCGATTCGTAAGGCTTCGAATATGATTGATTTTATGGATAGTTGCAAGAAAGCGTTGTCGCTCTCCTACTTGAATGTGTTGCAAGATGAGGAGGAGGCGCAACTCTCTTTTCTCGGTGTAACGAGTGATTTAAATGAGTCGGGTGCCGTGATGCAGATTGATTTAGGGGGATGTGTCACTCGCATTGTTTGTGGAACCGAAAATAAAACAGAACAGATTCACCTTTTACCTTTTGGCTACTTGAACCTGACGGATCGTTATCATCTCGATCACTTTTTATTTTTCCTTCATCGTTTTACCCTTAAACGTTACATTGAAAAGGCAATGGCACCTTATGCTTCACAACTTTTAGACTGGATTCGTGAAAACAAACCGCATATTATTGTGTCGGGTGCGATCATTAGTTCTTTTGTGGGCTTACGTAACCGTAAAGTGGTTATGGATCGTGCAGAAGTGCATGGTTCTTATGGTTCGTCGCGACAAGTTTTTCGTGTTTACAAACGGATGGCACGTACGTTCCCCTCGTTGCGTAAGCAGATGGTTGGTGTTGAAAAAGATCGCGTTCGCATGATTCCTGGTGCGCTTTTAATTTTACATATTTTGTTAAACTTGCTAGGACAAGAAACGTTTCGTATTACCGCAAGTGGTGTGCGAAGTGGTTTGATTCGTCGCTTTGAAATCATGGAAAATACAGAACAAACGGTTGCATCCCTTGCTCAGGAGGGCTTTTATTAATGACTTTTCCTCCTTCTATTGAATCCAAAGGGCGTCTTTTATTACAATGCGCTGCAAAAGCTGAATCGGACTTGACCGACTTAATGTGTGTTGAGTTGGATTCGATGGGGTTTCTTATTGCGCCTAACGAAACTAAAACGCAATACCATAACCGTCTTAAAAAACTTAATGACGAGTTGAATCATTTTGATCAACAAATGCAGAATGAGGGTCAAGTGACCCTTTGTGAGGGGTTTACCTTGCATGCTAAAGATCGTATTTTACCGGATTTATTTGAGTCGGCTCAGAATCAAACCGCATTGCGTTATGGCTTTTCTGTCGACTGGGTTCCCGCGTTTTATCCCGAAAAAACGATGGGATTATTGTGGGCAGGTTGCACGATTATGTTTGACGACTATGCATTTCCTATTTTTACCATTCGTCGAGCGTATGAGAAAAAAGAAACCTTTTTGAAAATATATGGTCGAAATGAACTCATTGCGCATGAAAGTTGCCACGTGGCACGCGCGCCATTGGACGATATCCCATTTGAAGAACATTTTGCCTATGCGCTTTCTGCATCTGCATTGCGTCGTACCTTGGGTAATGCCTTTCAGTCCGATTGGGATGCCTTGTTGTTTATGGGACCTCTTCTTTTGGTTTCGGCGCTTCAAATTGCATTAACGTTTTTGTATCCTTCGATTTTAGCAAATGCGTGGGTATGGTGGGGGATGTTGGGCGCTACCTTGATTTTGCCCGCATGTATGACGCTTCGTAGTGTTCGTTCTGCTAAACTTTTTAATAAAGCAGTACGTCAGCTTAAAAATCAAGGCGTTTCCATGCCGGAGTCGCTTCTGTTTCGTTGTACCTCTCCTGAAATTTTGCAAATCGCACATGCAAAAGATGTCAAACAAACCCTTCAAGAGATGTCGACTCAAGATTCGTTTCGTTTTCAAATTGCATTTCAACGTTTTATTTCATAACCTGTTAAGGAGATTTTATATGACAACACTTCATGAACTTGTTCAATTCCTGAATCAAACCTACGATGTACCTAGTTTTCCTGCAGATCCATCGAGTAACGGTCTCCAAGTGGAGGCATCAACAAAGGTTCAAAATATTGTATTGGGTGTTGATGCTTGTCAACAGCTCTTTGATATGGCCGCAGAATATCAAGCCGATTTAGTGATCGTTCATCACGGACTTTTTTGGAAAGGGATGCCTTATCCGATTACGGGCATTATGGCCAAACGTATTGGGACATTGTTTGCAAATCAAACTTCCCTTTATGCATGTCATTTACCCATGGATGCTCATCCGAAGTATGGACACAATGCGGGATTAGCTTCTATGCTCAAGCTCAAACATACTTTACCTTTTTTCCCTTATGCAGGAACACCGATTGGGGTTTCAGGCGTGTTGCCTAAAAAACAAACTATTGAAAAAATCGCGCACGACTTATCTGCACATTTAGATGGGGCAGAAGTACGGGTGTTTGGCGAGATTGATAAAACTGTCACACGGATTGGAATTGTTTCGGGGGGCGGCGGGACTGCTGCATTAGAGGCCGCAGCGGCTGAAGGACTCGAGCTTTTAGTTACGGGTGAGTTTGAACATCAATCGTTTCATCCGATGGCAGAGCTTGGCGTAAGCGTGATTGCGTTAGGGCATTATGCAAGTGAGACGGTCGCGTTAATTCAACTTGAAGCGTTACTCAAACAAAAATTTCCTAAAATCAATACATTGATGATTGATATACCTACACAACTATAATGAAGGAGTTGAAAATGAACAAAATATGGTTGATGATGATTTCTTTAACACTTTGCGTGTTTATGGCGTGCAATACGGATAAACTTTCTTCGTCAGAATCGGATGATTTGGCAATTTTTGCGCGAAAAGTGATGGATGATGGTTTGAAAAAAGGAGCGATTAAATCGATGCCTCAGAAATATGTGGTTCAAACCCCCGAAGGCACTTACTTTGTTGATTATCGTTTGGATAAACCGGTTCAATATACGATGAAAAATGCTGATGGGACAACACGAAATACAACGATGTCGAACCGTCGTGATCGTCGCATCTATGAGATTGCAGAATCGGATATGGAGATGATGCGTACGGAGATGCCACATCTTGCGCATTTAGAGTGGATTAATATGGATGAACGTCGTGGTAAAGCGCGTTATGAGTGGGTGGGGATTAGTGGTGCGCGTTATGCGATTGAATTTTCTGGACCGCTTGATGACCCTTCTCATTGTGGTTTTCGTGTGATTGCTCCCCAACGTATTGATGAACGTATGGTGAATAAAATTGTGCGTCGTCCGATTCTTGATTCCGAATATGTCAATCCAGAAAATCACCGTACTGAACGTGTGAAAATGGGAAGTTTTTAACCGAGGAGGCACATGATGGTCAGCACAACACAAACAGATGCCCTTTATCGTGGCACATTTTTAGAAGGTAAAATTCGTTATTCAATCGTCCAGGCCACACAAGTCTGTAATGACGGCGTGTTAACGCACAATACAGATCCCGTTTCAGGATTTTATTTTTCGCAAGCTTTGATTGCAACTTTGCTTACGGTTCCATTGATGAAAGGTGAACAATCCACCACTATTCGTTGGGAATATGAAGGGGTTTTGAAAAAAATCCTTTCCGAAGTGACGAGTGAATCTAAAATTCGTGCCTTACCTTATGCCCCTCAAATGATTGATTTGGTCTCGAATGAAAATGATATTTTTGGTGAAAAAGGATCAATCAATGTGATGCGTTCGGATACTGGAACAGGTAAAGTGCTTTCGCAAGGGACAATTCCTGCAGGTCTCATGGACGTGGTGGACGACTTAGGTTACTTTTTCTCACTTTCAGATCAAGTTGAAACCGAGTTGATCGCATCCGTTCTTTTTAATGCAGATCCCGATATCCCTGTCCGTTTGGGACGTGGGGTAATGATTCAATCCATGCCGGATATGGACTTGGAGGCTTTTGGCGTGATTCGTGAAAAACTCCGTACCGAAGCGATGCGGAAGTCTTTGACCCAATTTGAACATCTTACACAAGAGAGTATTCAAGCTTTCTTTGCCCCCATTGCCGAAGGTACCGCCGTAGAGGTTCACGATTGCCCTGTTCCACAATATTTTTGTCATTGCGAACGAAATCGAATGATTGCTTCCGTGCGTACGCTCGCTCGCACAGACTTAGATCATATTTTTGAAAACCAAGATGCAATTGATCTTGAATGTCAGTTTTGTCGTAAAAAATACAAAATTACCAAAGAAGAGTGCGAGGGCTAAATGATGAGCAACTCGCAAACCCCATCTCAAACACCCCGACATGAACACTGGGGGGGATCTTTAGGTTTTATTTTAGCTGCGATAGGTTCCTCAGTTGGACTGGGTAATATTTGGAAGTTTCCTTACGTTGTCGGTGAAAATGGCGGTGGCGCATTCGTTTTGATTTATCTCTTTTTTGTGGCGTTGGTTGGACTTCCCTTGATGTTTTGTGAAATTTCATTGGGTCGACACTCTCAACAATCCCCTGTTGGCACTTTTAAGATGTTGGCTCCTAAAATTAGTAAATTAATGCACTTTATGGGATTCCTTATTTTTATGACAGGGATTTTCCTGTGCGTGTTTGAAAGTTACGGATTTGGTATTTTGGCGTTATTGCTAGGAGTCCTTATTTTTATTTTTGGATGGCGTTTAATGGGTCCATTTTGCGTCCTTTTAGGTTTTTTAATTTTGGGTTTTTACTGTGTCGTTGGCGGATGGCTTTTAGTTTATAGTTTTTATGCGGTTAAAGAACTCTTTACGGCGCATGATTTGTCTATTTTTGCAACCATGGAACAAACCTCGGCGACGTTCCAAAATCTTGCATTTGGCGCAACAAATTCAGTGACGGGAACTTGTGATTTCCCATGGCTTAGCTTCATTGCCACGGTCATTTTCTTGGTTTTGACAGCAGGTATTGTTTTAACAGGGGTCAAAAAAGGGATCGAACGTTCCTCAAAAATTTTGATGCCTGCCATTTTTGTTTTAATCTTTGTTTTGATTTTACGCGGTTTAACGCTGGAGGGGGCTGTGGATGGACTCCACACTTTCTTTACCCCCGACTTCTCAAAAATTGGGAGTAAAGCAATCTTGTCTGCGCTCGGACACGCCTTTTTTACATTAAGTTTGGGCATGGGCGTGATGATGACTTATGGAAGTTATGCGTCAAAGAAAGATAACTTGTTTTCCATCTCTTCGTGGATTGTTGGAATGGATACCCTCGTTTCATTATTGGCTTGTTTTGCGATATTCCCATTCGTTTTTGCGATGGGATTCTCGCCTGCGGAAGGGCCAGGGCTTATT
Source organism: uncultured Victivallales bacterium (assembly GCA_964542845.1). GTDB lineage: Bacteria > Verrucomicrobiota > Lentisphaeria > Victivallales > CAZIVM01 > CAZIVM01. Next base: position 17,001 of record CAZIVM010000006.1, on the reverse strand, counting down.
TTCAATGTGCTCCCACAAGCTTTTTATAAGATGGGAAATTTTGGGATGCTTTGGGCGTTTGTATTTTTTGTTTTAGTTTTGGTTGCAGCAATAACATCGGCAATTAGTATTCTAGAGATGTTGGTGGCTACAGCAATGGAAAACTTGAGATTAACGCGTAAAGCAGCTACTTTATTTTGTGTGATTTCAATTTTAACATTAAGTTTGCTTTGCGTTATGAGTTTAAATAACTGGGATCGTTTAATGATGCTTCACGATATATTTTATGGCGGATTTGGCACTGTTTGCAACAGCTTTTTCGATTTCTTAGATGTTTTGACTTCAAACTGGATGATGCCTATTGGCGGATTTTTAACCGTTCTTTTTGTCGGTTGGATTTGGTCGATTCAATCGATGAAATCCGAGCTTCATTATGGTTCGAATGATTTAACCGAAGTTCCACTTATATCGCTTTTGTCAGGACTCAAACCCACTCATTATCCTGAAAATGCTTTTACGGTAATGACATTGATTGGACTACTTGTTCGCTTTGTTGTGCCTCTAATGATTTTTGCAGTCTTGTTACATCAATCTGGGATTTTTTCCTAAGCGTCTAACGCCTTTTCGCGTTGGCGCTTTTGCAATTCCGATATATGTTGCCATACCATGGGATTCTTTTGAAGTGCTTTAATTAATTGCGCCGTGGAGGTCCCGATGGCTTTGGCTGTCGTGCTAATTTGCAAATGGTTGGCATCGAAGAAATCTAAAAAGTGCGCCACCCATAATGGGTAGGTTTCGTTTTGAATCGATGGGGGAGGGAAGTTTAATTGAGGTTGAGGGGGACAACGCAATTGAAAGGCAAAGGCGAGTCGTAACTTTTTAATGGCGTGTTTACGATTTTCTTCGCGATGACGACTCGTTGTATCATAGACCGAAATTTGTGATTCTTTATGAATAAGACGCACGGCACTCTCTGTGCGATTACGATGTTGTCCTCCTTTTCCTGACGCGATAAAAAAGTCTTGTTCACATTTTTTTAAGAGGGCTTCCCCTGACATTGTAATCCACTCATCGCGTTGTGTAAACATTGTAAACCTCTTCTTTTTTTCGAGAAAAAACTATAATTTCAAGGTTAATATAGCGTTTTTTTTAATAAATACAAGCAAGTTCAATAAAAAAAATTAAATTGGGGTTGAAATTTTTACTAATATGATATATATTACATACAAAAGAAGTCAATAATAACAAAATATCATTAGAAACATGGAGGTTTTCATGAAAATTAAAATTTTTGCCCTCTCGCTTATCCTTTTATCGAGTTCATTCTTGTACGCCAACGACGATGCCAATTCATTGGAGTCGCCTGAAGATGAAGCACAGGTTACGCAAGTTGAAAAAACAGAACGTATCTCAACCATTAAGGATGGTTTAAGTATTGTTGTAAAAGGTGGAACTGAGGCGAAAGTTGATCGTCATGGTCGTATTATTGATGCGGTCTTAGGAGAAGACGCTTATCTTATTCCAACAGGTTTAACACAACCTGCTCACTTCAAAGCTGGAAGTAAACTTCATTTTAACCTTGAAGGGAAAGTGACTGGCGGAATTTTAGCTTCAGACTATGTTTATAAATCATCACGTTATGGTAACGGAATTAATTTTAAGGAAGGTAAAGAAATTTATTTTTACGAAAATGGATTAGTGCGTTATGGTACTTTAGCGAAAAACGCAGATTTGTTAATTGCTGGTTCAAAAAAATCTGTAAACTTCATGCGTGATAAATTAGTTGTCTTTAACTCATCAATGGATGTTACCGAAGGTTATTTAGGTAAAAAAACTAAACTTGCTGCCATGAATTCTCGTGGCGAAAAAGTGACGCTTGAATATCCTGCAGGTGCACCACTTAAAATTGATGGAGATGGAAATGTAACAGTTCCTCCTCCACGCAAGAAAAAAACAGACGCTTAAGTCTCAAATTAAAAAGCGCCCGATATCCAATGGATGTCGGGCTTTTTTATGTATTCATTCGTGAGAATGTCGGTGATGAATATCTGGGGTATGTGGATGTGTATGTTCAATCGCTTCATGAGTATGTACATGTGCATGGGTAGGATTGGGATTTTCTGAATGATCTGAATGACTATGGTTATGATGTAAATCATTATGGGAGTGGATATGATTATGCGTGATGCACTCGTGAAGATGGGCGTGATTGTGTCGCTCATAGAATACAACGCATGTCCCAATCAACATCAAGATAAGCCCAATGATAAAGTTTATTGAAATAGGATCTTGATACATTACAAAGGCGATGCACATACCGATAAAAGGTGCGGCTGCATAGTAAATACTTGTTCGCGATGCGCCCAAGTGCCGTTGTGCTCGGACATAGAAAAAAATACTGAGTCCATACGCCACAAAACCGAGCAGTAATGTCATTACAATTGTTCCCCAGTGTAGGTTCACCATTTTTTCAGTCAAAAGTGCAATAATAATAGCAGTTGTCCCCGATCCTATTCCTTTAAGAATCACAACATGCGATGGATTTTTATCTGAAAGGTTGCGCGTACAATTATTTTCGAGTCCCCAACAGCTACATGCGGCAATGACCAAGAGTGATCCCCATGAGAATTGAAACAAATCCGTTTGATTGAAGTCGACAGAGATGATGATGCTTGCTAAGGTGATTAAAATCAGTGCAATGCTTAATTGTTTTCCAATTGATTCTTTGAAAAATATTCGAGCAACGATTGCAGTTGCCACCATTTCAAAGTTAAAGAGAAGAGATGCGTTTGACGCACTCGTGAGTGTCAATCCCCATAAAAGAAGAAATGGCGCGATCACATCTAATAGAATCATCAATACGATCCATGGGGTATCGTGGGTTGTAAATCCAGATTCTTTGCTTTTTTTCATTGAGAAACATGAAAGAATTGTAATTCCAATTCCTGCACCTAAGTAGAGTAGTCCTGCCATAAACATTGGTGGAATATCTGTTAATAAATATTTACCTAACGGCGCACTAAGTGCAAACAATACGGCGGCTAATAACGCTTCAAATACAGCTTTTCTATTCATAATATAATTCTTATGGGTTAATTTAAATCATCACATGTATTACTATATCACACATATTTCTTTAATCAAGTTTAAAAATAAAAAACCGGATATCCTTTCGGATACCCGGTGAATTTATGATTTTCCTGTTGAGGGAATCGTAGAGGATTAGTCTACGATTTCAGCATCAACAGTGCTACCATCTTCGGCAGGTTTTTTACCTTCGCTTTGTGGTGCTCCTTCTGGCGCTCCTTGTTCGCCAGCTTGTTGTTGCGCTGCATAGATGGATTCGCCCATCTTCATCAAAGATTCTTCGAGTTTGGTCATTTCAGACTTCATACCTTCGGTATTGTTTTCTTCCATTTCCTTACGAAGTTTGGTCAAACCTTCTTCGATGGTTGCTTTGACATCCGCAGGCACTTTGTCGCCATTATCTTTCAACTGTTTTTCAGTTTGATAGATCATGTTGTCTGCCTTATTGCGGGTTTCGATTTTGTCTTTAAGGTCTTTATCTTCGTTAGCGTGTGCTTCAGCTTCGCGAACACGGGCTTGGATTTCGTCATCGCTCAAACCTGAAGAGGCGGTGATGGTGATTTTTTGTTCTTTACCTGTGCCTAAATCTTTAGCGGTAACGTTCAAGATACCGTTGGCGTCGATATCAAAGGTGACTTCGATTTGTGGGACGCCGCGAGGTGCAGGTGCGATACCATCTAAGCGGAACTTACCAATCGTTTTGTTATCTGCTGCCATTTGACGTTCCCCTTGGAGGACGTGGATGTCAACAGAAGGTTGGTTATCTGCCGCAGTTGAGAACACTTCGCTTTTACGAGTAGGAATGGTGGTGTTACGTTCAATCAAACGTGTCGTAATGCTACCCATGGTTTCAATTCCCAATGAAAGCGGTGTAACGTCGAGAAGAACCATATCTTTGACATCTCCAGTCAACACGCCACCTTGGATGGCTGCACCAATGGCAACGCACTCATCAGGATTAACGCCTTTATGGGGTTCTTTGGCAAAGATTTTTTGTGCAGTTTCTTGCACTTTAGGCATACGGGTCATTCCCCCAACCATGATAACTTCATTAATCTTATCTGCGCTGATACCTGCATCGCGAAGTGCGTTACGGCAAGGTAATTCAGTGCGATCAAGGAGGTGATCCACGAGCTGTTCAAGTTTAGCACGGGTTACGTTTTGAACCATGTGGAGTGGTCCTGTTGCGTTCATGGTGATGAACGGAAGATTAATTTCAGTTGATTGGGCTGTTGAGAGTTCGCATTTGGCTTTTTCTGCAGCTTCTTTCAAACGTTGAAGTGCTTGTGGGTCTTGTTTAAGATCAACACTGTTTTCGCGTTTGAAAGTTTCGACAAGCCAATCGATAATCGCTTCATCGAAGTCGTCACCACCGAGGTGTGTATCCCCGTTGGTTGATTTGACTTCAAAGACGCCATCAGCGATTTCGAGAATAGAGATATCAAAAGTACCGCCCCCTAAGTCGTAGACAGCGACCATTTCTTCTTTATTCTTTTCTAAACCGTAAGCCAATGCGGCTGCGGTAGGTTCGTTGATGATACGTTCCACTTCAAGACCCGCAATTTTACCTGCGTCTTTGGTGGCCTGACGTTGTGAGTCGTTAAAATAAGCAGGAACAGTAATGACTGCTTTTGTGATTTTTTCGCCTAAATAGGATTCTGCATCCGCTCTAAGTTTTTGAAGAATCATTGCAGAGATTTCTGGGGGAGAATAGACGCGACCATCTGCTTCAATGTGTGCATCGCCATTCTTTGCTTCTACAACCTTATATGGAACGAGTCCAATCTCGTGTTCAACTTCTGAGAACTTTCTTCCCATAAAACGTTTGACAGAGAAGATGGTGTTGTGTGGGTTAGTCACGGCTTGACGTTTTGCCGTTTGCCCGACTAAGCGTTCTCCGCTTTTCGTGAAAGCAACAACGGATGGTGTTGTACGTGCGCCTTCAGCGTTGGGGATCACCTGCCACTCACCGCGTTCCCAAATGGCCATACAGCTATTGGTTGTACCTAAATCGATTCCTAAAATTTTACTCATAATGTTAATCTCCTTATATCGGTTCTGCCGATGTGGGTTTATGTTTTAGACCTTCGTCTTTGTTAGACTTCGCTATGTTATAAGCAAATAGCGTGCCAACTTTTTAAAATTGCGCTGTTTTCCCCTTGAAAAATTTTTTAAAAGCATAATTTTGCCGAATGTGTGACATAATATTGTGTCAAAATGGCACACTTGTCACACTTTTGTGTCACACTTGTCACAGTTTGTCACACTTTTAATCGTTATTTAAAAATGAAAAAATATAAGAAAAAGAGATGATTTACATCAATATGAAGTTAGAAATGTAAAAAAAAGAGCAGATTTTTTCAAAAAAGCTGTAAGATTTTCGGAAAAATGGACTACTAGATTATATATAGTGTTTTTTTCTAATCAACTAATAAATCAAAAAGAAAGGAGTTGTTTTTGTGACCCCCTGTGAAGTATTCCCATTGTTTCATCAAGCATTGTCGCGAATTGATTATGCCATCAATGTTCATCGTTTTATTTCGCAAAACGATTTTATGATGTTGTTATTGAAACCTCATGATTGGGTAAGAGGAAATATGAGTGTCAAAATTTCCAAGCATGAACGGTTGGATCAACTCTTTTTTTTGTGGCAAATGGGAATGAAACTTTATCAACCAGTTGCACATGATATACAAAAAAGTATTGAAAATATGATTTATGAAATCTATGCTGAAAATTATAGACCACACGAAATAGAACAAGCTTTTCGATATCGACATAAATATCATCAACACTCTTGGCGAAGTTTTACGCAACGTCAATCTCAAGACGTGATTCAATTGATTCAAAAATATCATCTTAATGCTAAAATTCAAAAACGGGGTCAATATATCATTAAATTATCTTATGTGGGGAAAGAACACTTAGGAGGATGGGAAACAGAAGTTTCTCAAGAAGAAGTGAGCTTGTTAATGAAAATTCAATCGTATTTGAGAGGGCGTTTGCTAAAACAACCTCACCGCTATCAGTATCTTTTGAAACAACTTCATTCATTTTAATTTTGAGTTAAAATAAATAAAAATGAATATGTTTAGTCGATTTGATTTGAAAAAAAGGCAAAGTGGCGTTATATTTATATATTAAATTGTAAAATACTTAACAGCTATACAACGGAGTAAATATGTTACCCTCACAACACGCTTTTGAACTTTCACCTAATTTTTGGGTGGGAAAATCCAATTTGACACTTTTAGCTGGTCCCTGTGTAGCGGAATCAGAATCTCTCTGCTTAGAGGTGGCCGACTATATGCGTACGCTTTGTGCAGAGTTAGGATTTAATTATGTGTTTAAGGCTTCTTTTGATAAAGCCAATCGCTCAAGTGCCGATTCTAAACGTGGACCTGGGCTTGATAATGGCTTAGCATACTTGGCGGCGGTTAAAGCAAAATATAATCTTCCTATTGTTACAGATATCCACGAAGTTTGTCAAATAGAATCGACTGCAAAAGTGGCAGATATTCTTCAAATTCCTGCATTTTTGTGTCGTCAAACCGATTTATTGGTAGCTGCGGCACAAACGGGCAAAGTGGTCAATATCAAAAAGGGTCAGTTTATGGCGCCTGAAGATATGAAAGGGGCAGTTGCGAAGGTTCAAGCCTCTGGAAATTCTCGCATTATGTTGACAGAACGTGGAAATAGTTTTGGTTATCACAACCTCGTGGTGGATATGCGCGGTCTCGTGACCATGCGCGAGTTTGCCCCTGTATGTTTTGATGCAACACACTCCGTTCAACTTCCGGGTGGACTCGGTAATGCATCGGGCGGACAACGTCATTTTGCCCTTCCGTTAGCGCGTGCTGCTGCAGCTATTGGTATTGATGCACTCTTTACAGAAGTTCATCCTTGCCCAGAAAAAGCTTTTTCTGATGGTCCTAACTCCTTAAATTTCGAAGATATTAAAACGCTCTTAACCCAAATCAAGGTGATTCATGACATTGCATGAGAAAGCACAAAAAATTAATACCATTATAATGGATATTGATGGCGTTTTAACCGATGGTCGTTTAGGCTACGGGAAAAGCGATGAAATTAAATTTTTCCATGTTCGTGATGGACACGGTTTGAAATTGGCTCAACGTGCAGGATTGCGTGTTGGGGCTCTTTCGGGGCGTTATGCGGATTGTAATGTGCGTCGCTCCGAAGAATTGGGGTTTGACTTCTTATTCCAATCGTGTAAGAATAAGTTGGATGGCGTTCAACAAATTATGACTCAATTTAATGTTTTACCTGAGAACTGTCTTTATATTGGCGACGACTTAATCGATATTCCCGCCATGAAAGTGGTCGGTATTGCAGTCGCTGTTGCTGATGCCGTGGAAGAACTCGATGAATTTGCAGATTTTAGAACGGAACGTCCGGGCGGTCATGCAGCCGTTCGTGAGGTGATTGACTGGTTATTAAAGGAGAAGAATCTATGGGATTCCGCTATTCAACTTTACTTATCGTAACTTTACTTTTGGGCGCAACACTTTCGTTGTTCGCTCAAATGGGAGGCGATTTGCCCCCAGCAAACATGGAAGGTATTACGGCGCCTATCACGAATAAAGAGACGGGGCAATACATGGCTATTTTATATGCCAAAGGGGGTAAAGTTTCAGGCTATCACTTAACGAATGTTCGCGTTGATTTAATTCAATCAACAGTGAAAGATCCTAAAACAATTCAAGATATTAGTCATATCAAAATTTATGAGTTCGGAACAAAGTGTAAAAAAACGATTGACGCTTTTTGGAATAAATACGCGCATTCTCAAGCCATTATCGAAAGCGAAGATGTGGTGTTGAATCCTACAACTAAAATTCTGACTGGCGAAAAACGCGTGAATATTTACGCTAAAGATGCGGATGTGCAAGGACGCGGTTTTTCGTATGAACTCGAAACAAAACGTCTTGAAATTCACAACGATGTACATATTATCGTCCGCTCAACAACGGGTACTGATCTCGACTACTCCCCTAAAAAAAATAAAGAATAAATCTATATATATTAAGAAAGGCTCCTCATGAAATATTTACTCTCCCTCCTGTGTTTGACGCTTGCTCTCTCTGTTTGCGCGCAAGAATCCACAAAAGAAAAAAATCCCACTGAAATTCGTTCTTCAAAGTTTATTTTTGAGGGGATGGCCAATCGTGCTGAGCTGATCGACAGCGTGATGGTTGATGATGACGATGTGGTTATCAACTGTGATAAAATGATTATTTATTTGAAAAGTGATACCGAAATGCGTAATGCGCAAACCACGGATACTGGTTTGCAGAAAAGTAATGAACTCTCTGGTGCGTTTGCTTTTGGTGGAGATGGTAAAGTCGACCGTATCGAATGTATTGGTAATGTGTTAATCATTCGTAAAAATGTTGATCCAATGGGTAACCCTGTGAACAACCAACGTTGTACTGCAGGAAAGGCTATTTACTACGTGGGAACTGAAAAAATTGAACTCATGGATAAACCTATCATTTATGATGCTAAAAATAAAGTGACAGGTACATTAATTACGATTTATCGTAATGATTCACGCATTGAAGGCGATGAAATCAAAATCATTTATTATCAAAATAAAGACAATACCCCTACGCCACGCGAAACATTGCGCCCTGGAGGTATGTAATGACTTCTCCTGCTGAAGCAACACGCCCTGAACATGTTTTGTTGCGTGCCGAAGGTTTGGTGAAAACGTATGGTCACAAAACGGTGGTCAAGGGCGTCTCTTTTGAGGTTCGTCAAGGTGAGATTGTTGGGTTATTAGGACCCAATGGTGCAGGGAAAACCACCAGCTTTTATATGGTGATGGGATTGGTTCGCCCAACGCAGGGGCGTATTGTTTTTGATGGACAAGATATTACCTATATGCCGATGTTTAAACGTGGTCGTTTAGGGATGGGATATTTGGCTCAAGAGGCTTCTATTTTTAGAAAACTGACTGTTGAAGAGAATATTTTGGCAATTTTAGAAACACTTGATATTTCTAAAAAAGAGCGTGATCGTCGCTTAGAAATGCACCTTGAAGAACTGGGTTTAACGCGTTTAGCTCAAGAAAAGGCCATGACCCTTTCAGGGGGCGAACGTCGCCGTCTTGAAATCACCCGTTCTTTGGTAACCAATCCGAGTCTTTTGCTCCTCGATGAACCTTTTGCGGGCGTTGATCCTATTGCGGTTCATGATGTGCAACAAATTATTCTTCAGTTGAAAAAGCGCGGACTTTCCATTTTAATCACCGACCATAACGTGCAAGAAGTTCTTTTCTGCGTGGATCACGCCTATTTGATGTATCAAGGCGAATCTATGTGCGATGGGAATCAAGATTATTTGATTCATGATCAAAAAGCTCGCGATCTTTATTTAGGCCCCAAATTTAATCCAGAAAACGTTCAGAGCGCAGAATGAAAATTGCCTTGACAGGTGCAATGGGTTGTGGAAAATCCACGGTTTTGCGCTGTTTTTCTGAATTAGGGATTCCGACATTGAGTGCGGATGCGGTATGTAGCGACATTTTGCGTGATGAATTTGCTGAATTATCACAACTTGCGATGATGCGTTGGGGAAAAGACGTTGTCACCAGTGAACAAACATGGAATCGCGCGTTTATTTCCGAAGTTGTGTTTGCTAATCCTCAAGAGAAAATGTGGTGGGAGTCTCAACTTCATCCGCGTATCAAACAACGTATTCAACAATTTTTTGATGAGAATAGTTCACAAATATCAATCGTAGAAGTTCCCCTTTTATATGAAGTGAAATGGCAAGATGCTTTCGATAAAGTGATTTCTGTATGGGCTCCGAATGCGTTGATTCATGAACGTATCACCTCTCGAAATCTCTCTTTAGCACAAATTGAGGCGCGTCAATGTTCGCAACTTTCCGCGGACGAAAAACTCGAACGTGCCGATTGGGGGATAATTAATACAGGATCTCTTTCACAATTAAAAGCGCAATGTGAAATTTTACATGCAAATATGAATGATTTATTCAATGCTATAATATAAATAAATATTGATAATTATTGAAAAAAAAGAGATTAAGGGTTGAAACTTTTGAAAATGGGGTTAAATTATATACATCATAAAATTATGACCATTTAGGAGTTGTCGTATGAAAACATTTTTAATTCTTACAGCTGTAGTTGCAGCTTTAGTAACGATTTGTGCCACATGCACCCCAGCAGAGACACGTCGCTTTGAGCATTCTCTTCAAGATACCCTTATTGATTCTCCGCCACAACCCAACAATCCTTTCGATAACATTGGCATTGGTGAAGGTTACGAAGATAATAGCGTGAACCCTTCTCCTTTAATTACACCTAAAGATCCCGCTTAAGGAGAGATAAATAATGGATTCAATTTTATTAGATTCGAGTCTTGTACTTGATAGTGCAAAGGTCATTTTAGATTCTGCGATGCATGCGAATGTTACCGAAGTTACCCATAGTATTGCGCATCAAATGATGGCGCTTGTTTTACAGATAGGACTCCTCATTTTCGCGGCTTATATTGGCGGTCGTGTCGCTATTCTTTTGCGTATGCCTAGCGTTTTAGGTGAACTTTGTGCAGGGATTGTTGTAGGCCCTTATTTATTAGGTGCACTTCCTGTCCCTGGGCTTTTCGAACACGGAATTTTTGCTTTAACGCATACGAGCTCTTTATCTGTTTCTCCTGAACTTTATGGTTTTGCAACCATTGCCTCTATTATTTTATTGTTTATGGCAGGATTGGAAACCGATTTAGGGATGTTCCTTAAATATTCTGTAGCGGGAATGATTGTTGGGGTAGGGGGTGTTGTTGCATCGCTGATTGCAGGGATGGCAATGGGGCCTCTTTTCTTTGATGTCGGCTGGACAGATCCCGTGAGTTTATTTCTTGGGGTACTTTGTACCGCAACTTCTGTAGGTATTACTGCTCGTATTCTTTCTGATAAACGTAAAATCGACTCCTCAGAAGGCGTCACCATTCTCGCTGGCGCTGTGATTGACGACGTCCTAGGGATTATCTGCTTAGCGGTTGTTTTAGGTATTGCCGCTGCAAAACGTTCCACGACCGGTGAAGAACTCTCTTGGATGAGTATCGCTCAAATTGGTGGAAAAGCGATTATTACATGGTTGGTTTTCAGTGCATTGGGTTTGATTTTTGCATATCAAATTAGTGCATTCCTCAAGAAATGTTTTAAACCCGCCGTGATAGTTACCGCTGCATTGGGCTTGACTTTCCTTTTAGCTGCCATCTTTGAGATGTCGGGACTTGCCATGATTATTGGGGCGTATGTGATGGGGTTATCCCTTTCAAAAACTGATTTAAAGTTTATGTTAATGGAAAAACTTCATGGGATTTATATTCTTTTTGTTCCTGTCTTTTTTGCCGTCATGGGGGCGTTGGTTGACGTTCGCGAATTCTTGAATCCTCAAGTCTTAATTCAAGGTGGAATCTACGCAGCACTTGCGTTTGCTGCTAAAATTATTGGTTGTGGTCTCCCCACCTTCCTCTTGAATTTTAACTGGAAAGGTGCATTACGTATTGGGGTAGGGATGGCACCTCGTGGCGAAGTGGCTTTGATTATTGCAGGTATTGGGGTGGCGGAAGGAATTCTCCATTCTAGCTTGTTTGGCGTTGCCATTTTGATGACTCTTTTAACGACGGTGATTGCGCCTCCTCTTCTCTCTTTCTTATTGGATATTCCTGGAAAAGGCATTAATAAAGATGAAGTAGAAGATGACTCTGTTGTGACTGTGTTCGAACTCCAAAATCCAATTATTGTTGAGATGGTTGTTGAAAAACTCTGTGATAGTTTTTCTCAAGAAGGATTCTTTATCTCTCGCATGGAGTTGGAAGACTCTATTTTCCAAATGCGTAAAGACGATATGGCGTTCTCAATGACGATGAATCCTACCAGTTTGAGTTTCTCATCACCTCCCCCACAAGTCTACTTTATTAAAATGGCGGTGTATGAAACATTGATTGATTTCCATAGCTCTATCGAAGCACTTAAAGATTTCAACCGCCCCGAAGAAATTCGTAAGGAAATGGCGCGTGCTGTCAAAGATTCTCTTCGTGGAGAGATTGACTCGAACCCTATTTCTTCTGCATTAAGCAAAAGTTGTATCCGTATGCATTTGCGTGATATTCAATCAAAACCCAGCGTGATTAAAGAATTGGTTGATGTATTAGGAGATGCGGGGGTCATTACAAATCGTGAACAGTTAATGAACGATGTGCTTGAGCGTGAACAACAAGTGTCTACTGGACTTCAAGATGGAATTGCTATTCCACACGCCAAATCAGATGAAGTTTCTCATCCACATATTGCGATTGGAATTTGTCGCGAAGGGATGGACTTTGATTCTTTAGATGGAAAACCAACACATTTAATTATTTTATTGGTTTCTCCTAAACAGCAAGCAAGTGCGCATCTACAAATTCTTGCAGCCTTAGGCTCAATGTCTATGTCGACAGGGTTTATGGATCGTTTGATGGCTGCTGAGACCATTTCAGATGTTCAAAAACTCTTTGTTCGTGGGTAACGCATAAGAATGGGTTGTATACTATTACTTATAGTTATCGCAATTTTTTATAAATATGGAGTATGGGCAGGGCTTCTGTCCGTACTTCTTGTTTTGTTTTTAGATTCGGCATATAAATCTCTTAAGCAAGAATATCCCCATTTTTTCTTGTGGAAAAATAGCAAACCTCAACCCGAATCACATCAACACAAAAATTATGTCGAAGATTCCTATGATTCTGATGCATATTTTTCTCATGCCACCTATCGTGCGTTGTTTGGTCTTCTCGCAAAAGTGGCGACAGCGAGTGGACGTGTTCGTGAATCACAAGCCAATTATTTGAAAAAAATGATTGCGACGCTCTTTTCGGATATAGATAAAGAATTTATCCGTTCTGCTTTCAATGAAGCGCGTGATAACAATGTAAATTATAAGATTTACGCCAATCAACTCGATAGCTTGATTACTAATCTAAACGATAAACAGGTGATTCTCTCTATTTTATGTGAATTGGTCGCAACAACTCCTCCTATTCACCCAAAGGCATTAGAAATCATTTACTATACAGAACACATTTTTGGTTTTAATGGTTTTGCACACTTCTTTTTTGGTTTTAATCATCAGCAACATCATGAACAACAAGCACAACGTCCTTCTCAAGATCAGATGCGCTTATATTATGACATTTTAGGGGTCTCTCCGAGTGCAACTAACGATGAGGTTAAAAAAGCGTATAGAAAGTGTTGTATGAGCTCACATCCTGACCGTTTGGGCGCTCATGCTTCTCCTGCTCTAAAAGAACGTGCAACTCAAGAAATGCATCGTATCAACGAAGCTTATCAAGTGATTTCAAAAGCGCGTCATATTTAATAAGTTTTGCATGTTGTTGCAAATTTATTTGCTTATTTTTGATTTTTATTTAATTTTTTTTCAAATCCTTGTAAGATTTTCGCATTTTTCTTCTACTAGATATAAACAAACTTTATACGATGGAGGAAAAGAGTATGAAATCATCGCAACATTTTGTATTAAAAGGCGAAGGTGCCTTTTGGGAAATTTGGCGTAAAGATGCGAAGCGTTATAGTTATCGTGCGGAGTCAAAAACCGAAGCATTACGTCAAGCTCGTATAATCGCCAGAAAACAATCAACGTTATTAACCGTATATTCGTGTTCTGGGAGAGTTCACTCTATCGAAGATTATACATTAAAGGCATGACTTTTTAATAGTTCTTATGACGTTTCTTAATCATCATTTATAATATACAATGGTTTGCTTAACGACTTTAATTAAGGCGCAAGGATAGGATTAGGAGAAAGCAGGACGGGAGTAACTCATAGGATAAGGAGGATCCAAGGAAGGGATAAGGAGGGGGCAAGGAGGGGGGAAAGGAGATTTGGGATAAATGGTTATCCCATTTACTTTTGCATTTTTAAAATTTAATATTCTTTTACTAAACAAAGAGATAAAAAAAAGGAGTCTTTTGCAAGACTCCTTAAATTTTTTAGAGATTAAAGTTCAATCAAGTTTTCATTTTGAACGGGTGTTGGTACTGTTGCTGGATCAGCTCCTTTCGCATTTCCACCGACAAGACGCCATACTGGGCCTCCTGGCATAAAGGGAGGGATTTGTCCTGTTGATGGTGGGGGTAAAGATCCATCTGTACGGAATAAGGGGAGAATGGGGGATCCTGTTTGGGGGTCTTTGGCATATTCGTAGTGCATATCAACATCTTCAATAAAAAGACAGGCTCCGAATTCCCCACCAGGAATCTCTGAAATTAAAATATCAATATCTACAATTTCACCTGCATTTACAGAAACGGAGTCTCCGACACAAATACCGCCAAGTGCGCCATTCCAGTGTGGAGTTGCACTATATTTATAGAAAGACGCAGGATTTTTGTAAACGCCAGCTTCTTTAATTCGTTGTACATAAGTAGGATTTGCGTTGGGTTGTTGCTCCATCGCCGCCATCCATTCGCGCAAATTACTTGCGGAGTTACAACCTAATGTAACTTGAGTCCAACCATAGTCTAAAACGGTACGTTTATTTACAGCAACTGTAATCACGTCATCCCCTGCACCTGCAAAGCGGAATGTTCCTGTTTTAGGTGCACGTACTTTTCCTGAATAGACTGCCATCCAACGAGAAGGTTGTACTTTGTCTGCGCACTCATACGCTTTAGGCGCTTCTTCAGCTTTACATCTTGGGATATAAAAGCATGAGGCGTAAAGATTCGTGGGCGATTTGTAATATTTGTTTAATGAATTTTGATTCCATCCACCTTTGACAAAAGGAGTAAGAATCGAACTTGTAAATTTATTTTGATCATAACCTCCAACACCATTAGCGCTTCCATTTTGATCTTGTTTCATATCATAGAATACGCCACGAAGTCCCATACGATAGCCTCCGCCTGATCCTCCTGAACCGCCTGCGCCACCTTTACGACCAAATGGGGATGCACTTGCAAGTACTTTGGCACTATTATTGGTTTTGATTACGAAGGGATTTGTGATGGTTTCGACCATAATATCTGCTTTGATTTCTGGCTCTTCCATGGTAACATCTGTGGGATCTTCAACCACGGGTTTATCAAAAGGACGATCATCGGGAGTTGTAACATCGGGTTCTTTGATTTCTGGAGGAGGTGGAGGAGGTGGTGGTGGAACCACTTCTTCTGTGACCGATTCCATTTGTACTTCAGGTTGATCTTGAACAGGTTCGTTAATGACCATTCCAATCACAAAGGGGAGAATGATTGCGTGGATTAAGATTGCGATAACAGGACCTGTCATGTGTTCTTTAAGATCTTCAATCGACATTTGTTGTTTGGTGATAATCTCATCGTACGGATTGACTTCTTCTGTATTTTCGAGGTCAATATCTTCTGGATTGTAGTTTTCTTCGTTCATAGAAACTCCTTATATAAATTGTTGAGAATAAAAAAAAGGATTTTGCAAAATCATTTAAATTATTAGAGTTCAATCATGTTTTCATTTTGAACGGGTGTTGGAACTGTTGCTGGATCAGCTCCTTTCGCATTTCCACCGACAAGACGCCATACTGGGCCTCCTGGCATAAATGGTGGATTTTGTCCTTCTGGTTTAGGAAGAGATCCATCCGTACGGAACAAGGGGAGAATTGGCGCACCTTCGAGTGGATCTTTTTGGTAATCGTGATGCATGTCTACATCTTCAATTAAAAGACACGCACCGAATTTACCCCCAGGAATTTCTGAGATTAAAATATCGATGTCAAGAATTTCTCCTGCATTAACTCTAAACGAATCTCCTACAGCAATTCCGCCTAATTCTCTATTCCAAATGGGTGTATTTGTGTATTTATAGAAACTTGCCGAACTTTTATATACGCCTGCTTCATCAAGACGTTTGACATTTGCAGGATTTGCATTTGCATCACGTCTCATCGCAGGAAGCCATGCTCCGATAGAATGAGAAATATTTGAACCTAATGAAACTTGTGTATATCCATAATCAAATACAGTTTTTTTGTTTATCGCAACAACTAAGGCATCATCCCCAGCTCCGGCAAAGCGAAATGTTCCTGTTTTAGGTGCGCGAACTTTTCCAGAGTAAATTGCCATCCAACGTGATGCTTTCACTTTATCTGCACATTCAAACGCTGCTGGTGCATCGTCTGCACTACAGTTAGGAATATAGAAGCATGAGTTATAAAGGTTGGTGGGTGATCTATAATACTTTGTTAAGGTATTTTGATTCCAGCCCCCTTTAACAAAGGGAAGGAGAATTTCGCTTGTGAATTTATTTTGATTATAGCCAGCAACGCCATTTCCTGCTCCATTTTGATCTTGTTTCATATCAAAAAATACACCACGGAGTCCCATACGATATCCGCCGCCTGATCCGCCTGATCCCCCAGCGCCACCTTTACGACCAAATGGGGATGCACTTGCAAGCACTTTAGCACTATTGTTGGTTTTAATTACAAAGGGGTTTGTGATGGTTTCGACCATGATATCGGCTTTGATCTCTGGCTCTTCCATGGTGACATCTGTAGGATCCTCAACCACGGGTTTATCAAAAGGACGATCGTCAGGTGTGGTGACATCGGGTTCTTTGATTTCTGGAGGAGGTGGTGGTGGAACCACTTCTTCTGTAACGGATTCCATTTGAACTTCGGGTTGATTTTCAACAGGTTCGTTAATGACCATCCCAATAACAAAGGGTAAAATAATTGCGTGGATTAAAATCGCAATCACAGGACCTGTCATATGTTCTTTAAGATCTTCAATCGACATTTGTTGCTTGGTGATAATCTCATCGTATGGATTGACTTCTTCGGTGTTTTCAACATCGATTTCTTCTGTATTGTAGTTTTCTTCGTTCATAGAAACTCCTTCTGGGT
>CAZIVM010000005.1:0-39907 GCA_964542845.1 uncultured Victivallales bacterium | reverse complement strand
TCAAGGAACTTAGCGTTCGATACTTTAATATATACCCATAATACGAAAAAAGCAAATTAAAATCTACAGAAATTTTGATTTTTTTTTGATTTTTTTATTTTTACACTCATTTTAAAACAAAAAAACACGCTTGATAAATCACCAAGCGTGTTGTAAATGATCGATAAATTACTTTTTAATGATCTCTTTAATTGGAATACGGAGGAAGTGCATCGTGCCTGAACCTTCGTAAACAACGCCAACAGTTTCATCATCAATTTGCGTCAAGCAAGAGTAACCATAGCAACCACGTGCATCGTAGAGCAAATGATATTCTTCTGGCCAAGTTTGTCCATCATCCAGAGACGCTTTAATGGTCATGTTATGACGTCCACCTGTGGTATTAGGATTCGAGAAAAGAAGAATATTTTCGCCTTCTTTTTTAACTTTGGGATTCCAGCGAATAAGACTCGCCATACAAACGGGTTCATTCAATACTTTACGTGTAGTTGGATGCTCTTTCCATGTTTGTCCTAAATCTGATGAGGTGTAAACTGAACGACTTCCTCCACGATCATCGCGCATATTCAACATGAGTTCTCCATTGGCAAGTTCTACAACTTGTGCTTCTGTTGTGCTTGATTTTGCACCAGTTCCTACTTTCCATGTTTTGCCGCCATCTTTAGAGGTGATAACTGTTGAATGAGGAGATTTTTTCGCGTCTTTAAATTGAGCAGGGAATACGAGCGTACCATCTTTCATGCAGATGCCGTTTCCTGGGCCTTGGAGGAAAAGATTCCATGATGGATCTTTGATTTGTTCAGTGATATTAATTGGTTCTGACCATGTGAGACCATCGTCTTCTGACTTGACTAACATGAATTGTCCTGTGACTTTGTAATCCATTCCAGGGCGTGATGCTCCCCATGCACGTTGTCCTGGGTAACCATGAAGCCAAAGTGCCGCAACCCAAATAGTCCCTATTTTTTCATCGACGAGAACACAAGGATCGGTTACTCCATTTTCTTTTTTGCTCTTATCATCGAATTTACCCATATCCATGATCACACGGGTGGGTTCCCATGTTTTTCCGCCATCGGTACTGCGACGCATTCCAATATCGATATCGCCTTGGAGGTCGACGCTGTTTTCATAGCGATTATCCCATACAGCGATTAAAGTACCTTTGGGGGTTTTAGCCATGCCAGGAATGCGATAGGTATGACATTTTTCGCCGACGGAAGGTCCGAGATTAACACCAACGCGTTGAGAAGCAGAGGTTGATGCAAACGTTTCTTTTTTCTCGTTGCTATAAACTACATCCGTACAGACAATGTTAATTTTTCCATCAATATTGATTTTGTCATTAATGATTGGACGCACCACAAAAACATTCTTGCCATGTTTGAGATTTGCTTTAAGGGTTAATGTTAAAGTTTCTCCCTTGACGGGTGCTTGGGCGATGGTTTTGTTGTTTTCAACAATCTCAATAGATTTAATTTGTTTTAACTCAGTGGTTCCTTTAAGTGAGATCGTCACTTTTTCCAATTGAATGGGGTTCTCTTCCCCTTTAACTTCCACGGTAATGATATTAGATTCATTATTTTTTGATCCGATAAGGATTGGAGTAGAAGAGGGGGTAGATGTTGTGCTTTTAATTTCCATGGGGCCGATTTCATCTAAAGAGACTTCATCCAATAAAACGCCACCATTTCCGCGTGCAAACTCGCCTCCGGTTTCGGTGAGAATGCGTAATCCTTGTACGCCTTTATCCAAACGAATTTGTTGAGAAGGACCATATTTCATTGGGGTTTTATCGCCATTGAATACTTGTTTATACTTCCCATTGGCGTCTTTGGCTTCGATGGTAAATTTAAAAGGTTTTGCGGAGGTCCAACGTTGTGCGCGGAAACAGAAAAAGCTAGGTTTTGCGCAAGGGGATTTGAAATTTAAAATAATTTCAGATTTTCCGCCATGGATGCGGAGGGCTTTCTCGCCGCTGGATGCATGACCTTGAATGATTTGAGCTTGACCTTCTTTGACTTCAAATGTTCCATAAGAGCGTTCAATGTTTTTGATAGAATTTTGAGGTTTCAAATCAGAAAAATCGTCTGACTGAGCAAATGCGAACTGCGAGGTGAGTCCGAGGAGGGTTGCTAAAAGAATAGTTTTCATTTTTCTCCGAAAGGATGAGGGGTTAATATAATTGATTTGGGTACAAACATTTATAATATGGCATATTATAGGTGAATTGTCAAGGTATAATCCTTAATTTTTACGACAAAATATATAAAAAAAGATGTCAGATTGTTAATTTGACATCTTTTTCTAATATTATGTTGCAATTTTAAGTGTGATACATTTATAATTTCGCTAAGTCGATAAAAATTTTATCTTCATGTATCACCGGGGATTTTTTAGGATTTACCACTCTCCAGACTTCTCCTCCTGCAGCAAACGGAAGCGCTTCTTTAGTTCTAAATAAGGGGTCTGGAAGTGCGTGTGCGCTTGTTCGGAATAGAGGGAGAATGGGGGAATTTGTTTGAGGATCGCGTTCATAAGAAGCAATTTCATCATTGTTTTGAATTAATAACGAAGCGCCAAATAATCCTCCAGGAATTTCAGAAATGAGAATTTCAATATCGATTTCTTCTCCTGCAGTAACGAAAAAGGAGTCGCCGACGGCCACGCCACCAAGATGACGATTCCAATGAGGCGTGCTACTATAAGGGTATAATGCAATAGGATTTTCATAAGTAGGAGATGCTTCGATTTCAGCGCGTTTTGCCGGATCTGATGTTGGGGATTTTTGAAGCGCATTTCGCCAATCATTGCTTGCAATTTGTTTCCCTAAACTTGCGCTGTACCAACCATAATCAAGTACCACTTTTTGATTGACACGTACCACCAAGACATCATCGCCTGCTCCTACAAAGCTAAATGAACCTGTTTTGGGAGCACGAACTCTCCCAGAATAAATGGCGAGCCATCGACTCGGTTTGCACTCTTTTTCGCATTGAAAAGCTTTGGGGGCCTCTTCAGCGTTACACATGGGGATGTAAAAACAAGGCGAATATAATGCAACAGGGGATTTAAAGTAGGTATTGAGTTTTGTTTTATTCCAATCTGAACGAACAAAATCTTTGAGGACATTGCAAAATTCGCCATTGCTCATGGCAATTTGTTTTCCTGTATTATTTTGTTTTAAATCAAAAAACTCTCCGCGTAATGCGCTGCGAGTCCCATTGCGATTTCGTGATCCTGGAGGTCCATTCCCCGTTTCAATACCATCACTTTCACCAAAGGGTCGATAGGAAGAGATAACGACGTGGCTATTATTAGGTTTTATAAAATTTGGAATATCAATAGGTTCTACAATTTCAATATTGTCGCTTTCGTCCATAGATTGATTTTCGGTCATTTCTTCTGAAATATCATTCACTCGTTCAAACGTTTGTTCGTCGGGTGTTTCGATATCTTGAGGCTCTGGAATATCGATGGGGTCGAGGGGTGGCGGGGGTGTCGAATCGATTTCGACAGTTTCTATCACCACTTCTTCGGTTTCAGTTGGCGGGTCGCTCAAGACCATCCCAATGATAAACGGGAGGAGAATGGCGTGAATAAGAATTGCAATGACTGGCCCTGTCATGTGTTCTTTAATCTCTTCGGCACTCATTTTTTGGTGTTCCATAATTTCATCATAATTTGACAACGCAGGTGTTTTAACAAATTCTGTTGATGATTCATGGATGATTTCTTCATTCGTTTTCATAGTAGACCTCCAAAGGTTAAGGTGGATAGGATGAGATTTTAACTTTCTCTACTATACAATAACGCAATAAAATCCTTATTTCAATATCTAAAAATGTTAAATTTGTTAGATTTATTGATTTGAATAGGTTAAATTAATAAAATCTATTAACAAATATTGCCTGTATATGGTGTCTTTGTTATTTTGAATAACGTTCCAAAATCCGTGCTTTGAATGAATCCCAGCGTCCTTCTTCCAAAATGCGGTGCGGACAATATTTACCGCTCCAATCTTGGTGTTTTTTAATGTTTTCAATAGGGATTTGATAGGTTTTCATTAAAAATACAATCCATTCAATGGCATTTTCTTCTGCTTGGTTATAGCGAGAATCTTCGTAACATGTTGAGCGACAAATCTCTATGCCAATACTTTGGGTGTTGCCTGCGCCTCTTTTATCGCCTGCATGCCATGCGCCGTAGGGAAGGGGGACAACAGGGATTACTTCAATTTCATCAATGGCAAAGTGGAATGAAACGTAAGCACTATCTCTACGATGATTCACGCGTAAAAATTCATCATAAGCCGAAAAAGGTTCTGCGGTATTATGAATGGTGATATATTTTATATGGTCCATGAGTGGACCCATTTTATATTTAATGTTATAGGAGTCCTGTATAAATTCAGGCCAGAGATGCCCTTGTTCTTCACGTGGTGTATCGATTAATGTTTGATAAATACTTTTACGTTTAGCAATGGGTTGATGAGGTTGAGGGGTATAAAAACCTTCGATAATAATAGGTTCACTTTCGATTGAATGGATGATGGATTGTGTGTCAATTTGAAGATCAAAGCTGGATAAAGTTACATGCGTAATTTGATGTTCTTGAAGTGTAGTTTTGAGTTGTGAAATCGGACGATACATGCCGTCTTGAAATAACATAAAAACAGTAGCGCTATCTTTGGCGACATATTGTAACGCAATTGCACCATGTTGGGGTTGAGTAGTAGTAGGGGTTATTTGACATCCCATCAAAATGAGCGTTATCCATAAAATGATGAAACTATAAAAAAACTTCATGATTGGAGTCTGGGGTCAAGAATATCTCTGAATTTATCGCCGAGTAGGTTGAGAGGGAGAACCACCAAAATAATAGCAACTGTGGCTGCGGTAACTTCCCACCAAAAACCTTGCCATAGTTTTTGTTGTCCTTCTGCAATCATTACACCCCATGAAGGTTCGAGCGACACCCCTAAACCAAGATAGGAAACAATCACTTCTGTCATAATCGCGTAGCCAAAACGAAGTGTGGCATAAATAATAACTAAGTGCATGATATTCGGGAGAATATGACGTAATAAAATACGAAGTGTTGATATGCCTGTGAGTTTAGCTGCTTGGACATATTGCATCTCACGAATTTTAAGAACTTCTGATCGTGTGACTTTAAATAAAGAGACCCATCCTGTGAGACCAATGCCAAGATAGACCGCCACCATCCCCGTATCAACTCCCCAATTTTCATTGAGATAGTGCATAAGTTGCGCTGCGCCAGGGAACAAAAATCCTTTGCCGACTAAAAGGGCAAACGCAAGAATAAATAACATGGTTGGCATTGCGGCAAAAGTCGAATAAATCCAGTTCATGAAATCGTCGATTGCGCCCCCAAAATAACCTGCAATGAGCCCCATTGCTGTGCCAATGAAAATAGAAATAATCGTGGCAATGACACCCACTTTGAGCGCGGTGCGACTCCCTTGTAGTAGACGCTCAAAAACATCTCGTCCCAAATAATCTGTCCCGCACCAGTGAGCGATGGAGGGCGATTGAAAACGGTTTTCCAGTATTCCTGATTGATATGAGGTGAACCACTCAAAATAACTTCCAATTTCACAGGTGAGTGATACCCCTAAAAACAAAAAAAGAATCCCTACGCAAACGAGTGCTAAAGGGTCGCATAAGATAGATTTGACGATTCGTTTGAGCGGTGATTCTGTGTCCATAAACAAAAAAAGAACACTCCAGTTTTCCAGAGTGTTCTTCTCCGATGCGATTAGTAACGGTAGGTTGAAGGTTTATAGGGGCCTTCAACTGGAATACCTAAGTAATCGGCTTGGTGTTGGGATAATTGTGTTAATTTTGCGCCCAATTTAGCGAGGTGAAGACGAGCCACTTCTTCGTCCAATTCTTTGGAGAGGAGGTAAACGCCTACTGCGCGTTCTGGGTTTTTCGCAATATCAATTTGTGCCAATGTTTGATTGGTGAATGAGCATGACATCACGAAAGATGGGTGCCCTGTTGCACAACCTAAGTTGACCAAACGTCCTTCAGCTAAGACATAGATGGAGTGACCATCAGGGAATGTAAAACGATGAACTGGGCATGATGACCCTTTGATTTCAGTTTTAACAATACCAGGGAAGTTTTCGAGTTGTGCCATTTGGATTTCGTTATCGAAGTGTCCAATGTTACATACAATCGCTTGATCTTTCATTTTAGCCATGTGATCAATTGTAATAATATCGCAGTTTCCTGTTGTGGTTACATATAAATCTGCATAAGGAAGAGCATCTTCTACAGTGCAAACTTCGTAACCAGACATACAAGCCTGAAGCGCACAAATAGGATCAATTTCTGAAACCATCACACGTGCACGTTCATTCGCTAATGATTCTGCTGAACCTTTACCTACATCACCATAACCACAAACCATCGCTACTTTTCCTGAGATAAGGACGTCAAGCGCACGTTTGATTCCATCGGTGAGGGAGTGACGGCATCCGTAGATATTATCAAATTTTGATTTGGTCACAGAATCGTTCACGTTAATGGCTTGGAAGAGAAGTTCGTTGCGTTCTTCCATTTGGAGTAAACGGTGAACTCCTGTGGTCGTTTCTTCAGAAACCCCACGGATATTTTTGGCAATTGGACCCCAAAAGTTGAGTCCGCGCTCTTTTTGAACGCGTTTGAGGAGGTTTAAGATAACCCCTTCTTCTGCGTTATCAGGCGTTTTATCTAAGATAGAAGGATTAGATTCTGCTTTAAGACCTAAGTGAATCAAGAGGGTAGCATCGCCACCATCATCAACTATTTGATCTGGACCTGTGCCATCGGGCCAAATTAAAGCATTGAAAGTGCAATCCCAATATTCTTCAAGGGTTTCACCTTTCCAAGCGAAAACAGGTGTTTGAGTAGCAACCAAAGCTGCTGCCGCGTGGTCTTGAGTTGAGAAAATATTGCATGAGCACCAACGAATATCAGCACCCAAAGCTTGGAGGGTTTCAACCAAAACAGCTGTTTGAATGGTCATGTGAAGTGAACCCATGATTTTCAAACCTTTTAAAGGTTGTTGAGGCCCGTATTTCTCGCGAGTTGCCATTAAACCTGGCATTTCGTGCTCGGCGATGTCGAGTTCTTTGCGACCGAACTCAGCAAGGCTAAGATCGCGAATTTTGTAATCTGTAAATGTAGTCATTATAACTCCTAAATTATGTTAAACTTAATATAAGTCTTATGCCATATTATCCATGAGGTTTTCCCAAGCTTCATCCGAAATAGAAGCCCCTGTACCCATCACTTTAACGGCTTCTGCAGCCACTAATGATGCGTACTTTCCACAAGCTTCGAGTGGATGATTTTGGAGATAACCATAGAGGAATCCTGCGTTCCATAAATCGCCCGCAGCGGTTGTATCTACCACTTTGTCGACTTTGACAGCGTCAATTTTGATCTCTTCTTCAAAAGAACGAATAATTGCGCCATCAGTCCCTAAGGTGACACAAACAGTTGGACAAAGTTCTGCAAGTGCATCAATACCATCTTCGATTGATGTTTCGCCATCCGCAAAAGCTTTGGCTTCTAAATCGTTTGCAGTGACTACGTTAATATTGTTTTCAAGGATTTCTTTAATGAGCGGTTTGCAGTTGCGTACCACTTCAAAAGATGCAAGATTTAAACTTAAAGTGCAATCGGCATCATACGCGAGTTCGAGAACACGACGAAGCATAGGTTCATTATATAATAAATAACCTTCGATATGGACGTGTGTTACCCCTTCAAAATCTTTTGCTGTAACTTCTTCAGGGTTCAAACAGGCTGATGCGCCTAATACCGTACGCATGGTGCGTTCTGAATCCGGAGTAACCAAAACTAAGCAATTAGCCGTGGCTTCTGTTGGATGAACGCGTAAGCGTGATGTATCAATATCCATCGCTTCATATTGTGAGCGAAAACATTCCCCATTTGCGTCATTACCAATCATTCCTAAAAACGCACATGGAATACCCGTGCGAGCTAGTGCATAAGTGGTGTTGCCAGCAGAACCTGCAACCACATTTGTTGCAGGTGTTTCAGTTTGGGCAAGAATTTCATCGATAACTTCACGTGATGTGAGTTCCATGCCCCCTTTTTCACCATGAATCTTTTCGAGAAAATCGTCTTGGACAGGGACAATGGAGTCGATAATTGGGGCGCCGACGCCAAGGACTTTAAGTTTAATTGCGCTCAAGGGAAGGCTCCTTATTTACTTTTTTTGCTTGTTTTTTTAGCAGCGGTTTTTTTAGTTGATTTAACAGTCGCTTTAGCTGCTTTGGGAGCAGGGGTAGCTTTAGCTGTTGTGGCTTTTTTCAACTCTGCAACTTTATCGGTTTTTTCCCATGGGAAAATGTCGCGACCAAAGTGACCGTATGAAGCAGTATCTTCATATTTCCAACCTTTAGGGGTTGTCAATTTGAGTTGTTTAATAATGCCTGATGGAGTCATATCAAAAACAGTGTTGATGATTTTTTCGAGATCCGCATCATTGGTAAGTTTACCTGTGCCGTAAGTATCAACGTTTACACTCAAGGGTTTCGCAACACCAATAGCGTAAGCCACTTGGACTTCACATTTTTGTGCAAGACCAGCTGCAACAATGTTTTTAGCAACATAACGTGCCATGTAAGCGGCTGAACGGTCAACTTTAGATGGGTCTTTTCCAGAGAATGCGCCCCCCCCATGTGATCCTACGCCACCGTAAGTATCCACGATAATTTTACGACCTGTTAAGCCTGTATCACCGTGAGGACCACCCACAACAAAGTTACCGGTTGGGTTTACGTGGTAAACAATATCTTTATGTAAGAATTTAGCAGGGATCACTTTTTTAACCACTTCTTTGGTTAATTTTTCGAGATCTGCGCGTTTCATGTCAGGGGTGTGTTGGTGTGAAAGCACGATGGTTTCAACACGAACGGGGAGTCCTTTTTCATAACGCATTGAAACTTGTGATTTTGCGTCAGGACGAAGGAAGGGATATTTTTTAGCTTGTGTTTTGCGAATTTTAGCAAATTCTTGGAGAATTTTGTGTGAGAAAAGCACAGGAGCAGGCATGAGTTCATCGGTCTCATCTGAGGCGTAACCAAACATCATTCCTTGGTCACCCGCACCTTGTTCTGCGTGTAATCCAGCGCCTTCTGTAACGCCTTGAGAAATATCGGGAGATTGGCTGTGAACTGCAACAATGACTTTGCATGAATCAGCTGCAAATCCGATATTTGGATCTGTATAACCAATTTTTGCGATGGTGTTGCGTGCAATTTCTTCAAAATTGACTTTTGCTTTGGTTGTGATTTCAGCGGAAATGACAACCATGTCAGTGGTCACAAGTGTTTCACAAGCGACACGTGATTTTGGATCTTGTTTCAAACAAGCATCCAAAATCGCATCAGAAACTTGATCTGATACTTTATCGGGATGACCTTCGGAAACGGATTCAGAAGTGAAAATGTGGGTTGCGTGAATTTTGCTCATAAGAGACTTCCTTTCTGCGTGCATGATAGGTCGTGTAGAAGCAGACACTACACAACGGGGTTAATTTGTTACACATACGAAATGTAACTTTCCTTTTAATATACATTATATTTAAACAATATCAACCTTAATTTTCATTTTATTCATATTTTTTTAATACAAATTTCGGATATAATCCAATTTTATATCCGAAATTGTAAAAAATACGATAAAGATACCCTCGTTATGCGTTGGGGACGTAAATGATGCGTCGGATTTGAAGATTGGGCCCTTTATCGACTTTTGTTTTAAGTTCGATAACCCCATCAAGAGAATCTTCACGATCAACATCCATAATGAGTTCATATTCACTGTGATGATTATTTTGGTGTTCTGGAATTTTAAATGAACGCCCTTCAAATGTGAGTTCACCTGTTCGCCCTAATTTGTTGGGATCTTGGAAATAAACATATAATTTACCTGTATTTCCAGCAGGGAATTTGAGTTGAACGCTACTATTGTTTCTCATGATCCAAAATTCGCCAAATTGATCTTTCCATAAGGTAACATTTTGTGTTTCAACGCTGTGATTATCTGCTGTTTCAATACGATCATACTCTGGTTTGCGATTTACATCGCGATCTGACTCTTCTAATTTGCGCGCACACTCAATATAAATAGGGGCATTCTCAAATTGTTTAGGACGTGGCATAAGTTTAACTTCAACTTTCCCAAACATTTTTTGCACCCATTCAATTGAAGCTTGAGTTTGGGGCTTGAAGTTATTGGACGCATATTGAATCAACCCTGCACGTAAAACTTGCGTTTCCGGAATATTCTTGTCAAAATCATATCCACATACCAGCAAGTTCCCTTTGTCAACTTTGAGTGAGAAAATAGCACCAATACGATCGTTTTCGTGGAGGTCAGGCACTACCATTGCATGCGGACGAAATATGGGAAGTTCAGATAAATCGAAAGCGCGTCCGCCTTCCATTACTTTCCACCAACACCAATCCGCATAACCATTGGCTTCAAAGGGGGTAAAAGGTGCAAATTCTGGGTCAAACCATGTGCCAAGCGTGCGTCCTTTTTGACCCGGGAACCATGTGGTTGACCAATAAACTGATCCCCAGTATGTGCGACGGAAACAATTTTTATTTCCTAGTTTAGATGCAGAAAGAAGAACGGTTTTGCCAGCTTTAAGTTGTTCAATAGCGTGGTTCGCATTGTCTGTTATAACCACTTGGGCTTCGTTATTTTGGGTTGGATAAGTTTTTTCAATTTCGTTAGACGTTGGAAGAATCCAAAGTGGCCAACGATTCTCTGAAAATTGTTGATTTCGTGAGGTGCAAACGAGCTCAAAACGCCCCGTTTTACCATTGAGGCTTGTCATTGGAAATTCAACTGAGCCAACTTGTTTAACTGTGCCATTCGGATAAATGGGGAGTTTGATTGCGCCACTGCTGAGTGTTTTTTGAGCTGCATCAACAATTTTCCAATCTAAATAATCCCAGTTGAATTGTCCATTATTATAATGATGTAGTATAAGGTCCGCTTTATAGTTTTCATCGGTGGTGTAAACATATTTAGGGAACTTTGCTAAAATGACTGTGGGGGCAAAAAAGCCTGCTACTTCTTTTTCAGAAAGAAAACCTTTATTTTCATAAAAGGAGTTGAGCCAACCAATGATTGCCTCGCCTTGTCCTGAATAATCTTGAACCCCTAAAAGATGAATCCCCGCAACGGATGGCGTACGCATAAAACTTTCAATTTCATCCTTGTACATTAACTTATTTTGCATCCCTGAAGCGACATGAAATTCATTATTGAATTGGTTCACATTTTTCTTCTCAGACATGGCTTTATAATTTTCTAAATTCCACGCGCGTAAATCTCCAGTGTATTTTTCAATTTCTGACCAAAGTGGATAAACGGGCCATTGTCCAATTTCGTGTGCAACAACAGGAAGTTTAGTTTTGGCATAAGATTTTTCGTAGTCCCACTGCGTGCTAGGTTCCATGCGTTGACGAATCAATCCGCAACCTGGATAAGCGTGTGAGACAAAGAAGTCGTCTGACGCCGTGATTGATCTTGCCGTTGATGCGCTATAAAGATGACGATGATCGAATTTTTTGCGTTCGGTTTGCCATTGGTTAAAGACATTGAAGTTGGAATTTCCTAATTCGTTCCCTACGCACATCATCGTAAATGATGGAAAATTACCGAAATAATCTTGAATTAAATTCCATTCAGTTTGAATATAGTCATCAAGCGCTTTATCCCCTTGACCAATTCCGATATATTTCTTTTTGTCAAATGAACTTGCGGGCATCCATCCATCAATCCACATGTGCGCTTCGGGCGCAAGATAGATTCCTAACTCGTCTGCAACTTCAAATGCGACTTTGGGCGGACACCACGAGTGAAAACGAATATTATTACATCCATTATCTTTTTGAATTTTCATGATTCGTTTCCATTCAGTTCTACTCATGCTGGGGGCGCCTGTGAGTGGGAAATGACAATTATCTAAATTCCCGCGAAGAAAAATGGCGCGTCCATTTAAATAAAATTTATTGCCTTCGATTGAAAATGTTCTAAAACCGATTTGTTGTTGATAAACAATTTGAGAATTAACGGAATCTAGAATTTGAAAAAGGTACAAGTTAGGTGAAAATTCATCCCATGATTGGATGTTTTTATCTGCTACATTAAATTGGGTTTTAGCTTGTGTGATTTCTCCTAACTCAATTTCTGTTAAATCTTTTTTATGAATCAACTTTGCAATGTATTTGGGTTGTTGTAATGGATCTTTGATTTCGACATCAAGGGTCGTGGCAGGGTAGGGGGCATGAATGTGAACATTGCGAATTTCAGGCACTTTTTGAATAATCATTTCTCCTAAAATTCCATTCCAAATCGTTTGCATGTGTTCGCCGTAAGCATGACCTTTCTCTCCGATACGCACATATTGGGAGTTATCAACAGTTATAGAAATCGTGTGTGAGCCCTCAGTTAAACTTCCAAGCTGAAAGACATGAGGCAAAGCAAGAGAAACCCCTTTCCCTTGAATTTTTTTACCATCAATCGCTACTTCAGAAGTCCAAAACACGCGTTCCAGATTTAATTCTAAAGGTTGATTAGCTAAGTAGGCAGGGATGTTAAACGTACGTTGATAGGTTGCTTTTCCAATAAAGTGGTGTCGAACGGAAAGACAACCGTAAGTTGCTTCTTTAAGGGGGTCTCCGATTTTATTGCCATTGAGGGTGCCGGGGAGATTTGCTTTGTAGGTTTTATCGGTGTTATCCAGTGATACTGTCCACATTCCTGCGAGATTAATATCGTCCTGATGTTTTCGTATTGCTTGTAGTGTACAAAGCGTATTTTTCTCTTCTGTGAAGGAGCAACCAACGGTACATGTCGCGACGAGTGCCGAAATAAAAAGATAAGATAATTTCATTTTTTTTCCTTGTTCTTATGAGTTATTATGGATTAATTTTTTTGTAACATCTAATAAAGTCGACTTCAAATTGAGCGGGAAAATCTTTGGGGTCAGGCTTTCCTGCCCAGCCACCCACTGCCAAGTTGAGTAAGATATAGTGAGGTTTATGAAAGACGCAATTTTCATTGGGTTTATCATCTATTTTCATCGTAAAATATTTTTGATCATTAAAAAAGAAATCGATTTTTTCTTTATCCCATTCAATGGCATAGAGGTTAAATTGAGCGGAGAGTTGTTCAGGACACACTTTAATTTTTCCCCCTTTTGATTTATGATTTTTTGTTCCTTGATTCACCGCCCAATGGCAAGTTCCATAAATGAGGTTAGAATCGGGCGATACGTGCTCCATGATATCAATCTCTCCACATTTGGGCCAACCCACAACTTTACGATCGGTTCCCATCATCCAAATCGCAGGCCATGCCCCTTTTGCACGGGGGAGTTTTGCACTTACTTCAATGCGACCATATTGGATTGCAAAAGAGTCAAGGGTGTTGATGGAACCCGATGAGAAATCTGAAAACTTGCGCGCTTTCCAATCCTTTTTATCTTGGGAAGGATTTAAGTTTTCGACTGGTTCATGATGGGCTTCGATGATGAGTCGGCCGTATTCAATTCGGGTATTTTTGAGTTCGGCGTTTTGGTAGTCCTGACACTCCTTGTTACGAATCAATCCCGTTTCATAACTCCAAAGTTGATCTGAGGGGAGACCTGCGTGGTCAAATTCATCGTTCATCACCATTTCCCATTCATCGGTATAACGTTTAACCGAGAAATGTTCGCCATTGTAGTACTGAGAAAAACAACCGGTCAAAACTACGGTTAACATCATCAACATTGCCATCACTTTTTTCATTTTTTCCTCCGAATTTTATTTTTTGTATTTGAAGTAATCGCCTACTAAGAATAATGAACCACAAATGAGGTGGTATCCTTCATGCGTTTCAAGGTTTTTGATTGCTGTTTCAAGCGTATGGCATTCAACCGTGTGGAGATCGGGGTTGAATGTATGGACAAGTTTTGTCAATTTTTCAGGCGCTAAGCTTGCACGATTTTTTGCCCCTTCAATAGGGACAAAGATAAACTTCTGTGCAATGGGCAAAAGAATTTCTAAAATTTCAGCGGTTGACTTATCCGCAAAATTAGCAAATAAAATGGTCGCTTTTTCATTTCCAAAACGGTATTTCCATGCTTTAACAAGCGCGTTTGCGCCATCTGGATTATGGGCTCCGTCAATTATCGTATTCCAATTGAGGAGTTGGAATCGTCCCGGCCACGCAACATCATTCCATGCGCTTAAACTTTTTTTGAAATTAAAATTGAGTTGATGACTCAACGTTTCTAAGACTTTATAAGCGACCGCTGCATTTTCACGTTGACACACTCCTGCAAGGGAGAGTTCATAAAAACGACCATATAAATGAACTTCTTGATGTCCATTATTCATAGAAAGCGATTCTGCTGCATTGGCGTTATCTGCCACACAAATAGAAGCGTGAAGAGATTCAGCTACCTCAGTTAAAACTTTTTGAGCCTCAGGGGTTTGTGGCGCGCTAATTACAGGGATATTCGGTTTAATAATTCCTGCTTTTTCATGAGCAATATCTGTAAGAGTATCGCCTAAATGCCCTTGATGATCGAGTCCGATTTTGGTAATGGCGCAACAAATAGGGGTCACAACATTGGTCGCATCGAGTCGACCCCCCATGCCTGTTTCAAGAATGACCACATCGCAATTTTTTTGTGCAAACCAGTTTAGGGCAAGTGCCGTTGTAAACTCAAAATAAGTCGGAGTATTTCCCGCCTCAATCATGGCATCGGCGTGAGGTTTAAGGGTATGGATTGCGCGTTCGAGTTGGTCATCGCGAATATCTTGACCATTCAACTTAAAGCGTTCGTTAACCTTTACGAGGTGAGGGGATGTGTAGAGTCCTGTTTTGAATCCTGCATGACGTAGCGCGCGTTCGATCATAGCGCACACGGATCCTTTACCATTTGTGCCCGCAACGTGGATGATTTTATATTTGCGGTCAGGACGTCCTAAACGTTCTAAAAGTTCAGTCATTTGATCGAGTCCGAGTTTAATGCCGAACATCTCTAGTTGATTAAGATAGTGGTTCATTTTAGCGTTGCCATGCAGGACCAGAGGTATTGGTGTTTGTATTCATTAATAAACGTTTATTCCCTGTCCAAGTATCAATGACCCAAAGTTGGGTGCGACGTCCAATGGTTTGCTGGCAAACAATATGACGGTTATCTGGCGCCCATGAAGGAGACTCATAACCTCCCGATGCTATAATTCCAACCCCTTTAGTCGCTTTTCCAGAAAGATCTGTCACGCAGATGGATGCGCCTTGACGTGTATTTGCTGCATACGCAATTTTATTATCGTTAGACCAGTCTGGCGAAGTTTGAGATGCGCCAAGAGTTGGGACTTTAGAAATGGCCCCCCCTTGAGATGAAACGCGGCACAAAAAGGGTCTGCCAGGTGTACGTTCGTCTGAGACAAAGCAAATTTGAGATCCATCTGGAGCGTAGCAAGGAGACGCTTCTGTCCCGACTGTATTCGTAATGCGTTTAGCCATATTGTTTTCAAAGCTACGCACGTAGAGTTCAACACGACCATCTTTACTCAATGTGCATGCATAGTTCCCTCCATTAGGATTTACTGCTGGGGCGGCATTCATTCCGTTAAATTGTGATAAACGACGTGATAATCCCGTTGAAAATTTAGTTTCGGCAACATACGTTTGAGATTTTGAATAGAGTGTATAAAGCACGGTTTGATTTTTAGGGCCCCATGCTGGCTCAATCGACATCGTTTTATTGTGGGTAACTTGGCGAATATTCCCCCCATCAAAGTCACACATAAAAATCTCTTTTGTTTTAGGACCTGTTTCGCGTGCAAAAAGAATTTTATATGCACAAATCCCTTTGATATTGAATGTTTTTTTTAGCACTTGATCAACGGCATGATGCGCTGTTTCGCGTTCGCTGTTTTGAACGGTAGGTTGTGTAATATTAAATCCTGTTCCGTTATTTTTTCGCACTTGTAGTTGAATTGCTGTTGCGCTTGCAGTACCCGAAATGGTGTACTCTGCATTTTGGTTTTGATCAACCACTTCAAACCAACCGCATTTGCTCAAGTTCGACTTGACTTGTGCAGAGGCGGTTTGCGAACCGGTTAATCCTAAAAAACGCACCTTCGGAATATTCTCTTTTCTACTTTTTTCGATAATACCTGTCCCTTGTGCATAGAGTTCAAGATGTTGTGTTGCAAAAAAGAGTGCGGAAATCATGATACAAACGATTGCGGTGAAACGAAATATTTTTACCCATGAATTTTTCATTTGATTTATTCCTTCAATTTAAATTTAATTCCAAAAGTTACTTTTGCTAATATAACACAAATTTTGAAAATTTAAAGTATTATTTATCCGTTTTTACAAATAAATTTTCTTTTTTGAAATCGGATTGGAATTAAACCTATTTTTTTTGATATTAAATGTTAGTTTAAGAACAATGTAAACTTGTTCGAATCACAAAATCATATAGGAGGGTGGAATAAAACGATATTCTAATGTGAATCCCACTTGATTTTTATAAAACATAATATATATTATTATACACCTCGATGTTGAGGTTTGCTTTTTTAACCCGTAAGGAACATAAAATGAAACGTATTCTTCATTTAACGATGTTGGCTGTGATGATTCTTTTCACGGCTTGTACATGCCCGACTCACTGTGAATGTGTAGGTGACACTATCCCAGAAAAACAACCTAAACCTACGCCTGCTGAAGCGATTGAATTGCTTAAAGCGGGGAACCGACGTTTCTTAAATAATGAATGTCGCAGTTTTCGCTTAAACAAAAAATACATTTCATTTGTTAAAGGGGCGAGTCAGGGCGACTTTGCATACGCTACGATTATTTCATGTTCAGATTCACGCGTGCCTGTTGAACGTATTTTCGATTCTTGCTTTATGGAACTTTTTGTTATTCGTGTGGCTGGAAATGTTTTTCAGACCGCTGAATTGGGTTCCGCAGAATATGGTGTTTTTCATGTTCAAACCCCTGTATTGGTTGTTTTAGGGCATACGGAATGTGGGGCAGTGAGTGCGGTTGTCGATGAGTGTTGCGGACACCATCATCATGTGGAGAAGAATGTTAAAAATATGCTGGCTCCCATTTATTTACCTGCCCAAAAAGTGGTTAAAGAAAATCCTAAACTCGATATGCAAAACATTAAACGTCTTGCCGTTGCAGAAAATGTCCGTCATAGTATCTCAACACTTCTGACCCAAAGTGAAGATATCCGTCAAGCCGTTGAAACGGGCAAATGTGCTGTTGTGGGGGCTGTCTATGACATGGATACCGATGAAGTTTGTTTCATGGATATTTCAGAAACGCATAAAATTCTCAAAAATATCAAATAAGGATCGCGTATGAGTATAGCCACCTCTTTTTCAGAACGATTTTGTATAGAAGTTGCTCCTGTGCCTGTGGTCATGACCATTTTTGGCGCATCAGGCGATTTGGCGCGAATTAAACTTTTTCCTGCGCTTTGTCGTTTGTTTCAGTCTCAACTT
The DNA here is from genome assembly GCA_964542845.1 of uncultured Victivallales bacterium. Lineage (GTDB taxonomy): Bacteria > Verrucomicrobiota > Lentisphaeria > Victivallales > CAZIVM01 > CAZIVM01. The sequence goes on along the minus strand of CAZIVM010000005.1, from coordinate 22,314 downwards.
TTTCATCCTAAATCGCAAGTGGTGGCTTTTGCGCGTACCCCAAATACAACCGAGAATTTCCGCGAACAATTACGCTCCACCCTTCAAAAATCGTGTGAAGGCGACTGCACGAAATGTGCACAACTCCCCGAATTTCTCGAACGGATCCATTATGTGCAGGGCGATTATGGTTCGCGTGATTCTTTTGAATTGTTGAGTGAAAAAATTCAATCACTTGAAACCACGTTTAATACACAAGAAAATCGACTCTTCTATCTTTCCGTTCCTGCCTCTATTTATGCAACAATTGTTGAACAGTTGGGGCAGGTGGGGTTGACGACTCAAAATGACGAAAATTCGCCATGGCGTAACGTGATGATCGAAAAACCTTTTGGTTATGATGAGGTTTCTGCTAAAGCGTTGGATGTTGAACTTACAAAATATTTAAAACCTTCTCAAATTTTTCGTATCGACCATTATACAGGGAAAGAGACCGTTCAAAATCTCATGATGTTGCGTTTTGCAAATCAAATATTTGAACCTCTTTGGAATCATCAATATATTGAATCTGTTCAAATTTCCGCGCTTGAAACTGTCAGTATTGGTGCGCGTGCGGGTTACTATGATACAGCAGGTGCTGTGCGTGATATGTTTCAAAATCACTTGCTTCAAATGATGGCATTTATTGGAATGGAAGCGCCACAGGCTTTTGATGCAGATGCACTTAATGTGGCGCGTACGCAATTCTTAGATTCCATCATACCTCCTTCTCCTGAACACGATTGGGTACGAGGTCAATATATGGGGTATACCCAAACGCAAGGGGTGAATCCCGATTCTCAAACGGAAACTTATGCCGCGGTTCGTCTCTATTCAAATGCGCCGCGTTGGCAAGGCGTCCCATTCTATTTGCAAACGGGGAAGTGTCTTCAAAATCGCGAAACTACGATTACGATTCAATTCAAAAAACTAGCGCATGAAATTTTTGCCCCCTTAAAACCCGCTGATTTACCTGAAAATATTCTTCAAATTTATGTGCAACCTGCCGAAGGGATGCGTTTATCCATGGTCGCTAAAAAACCAGGGCCCAAACTTTGTATTGGTTCTCTTGATCTCTCTTATCAATACGCCAAAGTGTATGATGGCCCCCCGCAAGAAGCCTACGAACGCCTCATTTTAGAAGCGATGTTGGGCGATGCGACACTTTTTATTCAATCGGAAGCGGTCTATGCTGCATGGCGCGTTTTAGACCCTACTTTGCGCGCGTGGGCTGACTCGCCTGAAAAATACCCTCTTTATCATTATGCGCAAGGTTCCAGCGGACCTGATGCTTCTCAACAACTCTTAAATCAAAATCAACATACATGGATCCCTCGTGTTAACAACGGAGATGAATAATGGACTTTATGCAAATTACAAGTTTACAAAACCCTCGTGTCAAAGCAGCTACAGCTTTGAGAGATCGTCGCGATCGCGATAAAACAGGACTCACCTTGCTTGAGGGCTATCGTGAATTGACACGCGCTCACGACTTCGGATTAATCTTAAAAGAGGTCTTTTTTACGCCTGAACTTTTCTTAGGTGAAAATGAATACCCCCTTCTTGAACGTTTCCAAGCGGAAGGGATCAAGGTCTATCAAGTGCCACAACTTGTCTTAGAAAAAATCGCTTATCGAGATCGTCCTGAAGGATTGATTGCTACGGCCGAAATTCCTGTTCATACACTTGAGAATCTCCCTGAACCTCAAACCAACGGACTCTATCTCATTGCTGAAAATGTTGAGAAACCTGGGAATTTAGGTTCGATTTTGCGTTCGGCAGATGCGGCAGGCGCAACGGCTTTGATTTTGACCGATCCTAAAACTGATTTATATAACCCCAATACAATTCGCGCTTCAACAGGCGCCTTGTTTGCATTACCCATCGCTGTGACCGATAATGAAACGGCATTAAAATGGTTGCGTGAACGTCAAATCCAAGTGTTAGCCGCCACCCCTCATACAGAACATGTTTTTACGGAAGTTGATTTAACCGTTCCTGTAGCGATTGCGGTCGGCGCCGAACAATATGGTCTTACCGATTTTTGGATGAACCAAGCGGACTTACAAGTGGTGATTCCTATGTTGGGGAAAATCGACTCCTTAAATGTTTCGACTGCAGCGACTTTACTTTTGTATGAGTGCGCGCGTCAACGTCAATTTAAGCCTTCTATTTAATCTCAAAGGAATGATAATATGAAAAAGCAAACGCGCATCGGTTGTTTGGGTGGCACTTTTGATCCGCCACATTTAGGGCATGTATCATTGGTTGAAGAGTTGTTGAAATCGGATATCGTGGATAAGGTTTTAGTCATTGTGGCGATTCATCCTTACCACAAAGATCAACCGTGTCAGACCTCATTTAAAGATCGCGTTGCCATGACGCGTCTTGCAATGAAACCCCTCAAGAATGTTGAAGTCTGCGAGGTGGAAGGGACTCAATCGCCAGATGCCCCTTCTTATACCATTGAGACGATGCAGCGCGTTCAATCGCTTTATCCTCATGACCAACTGGTTGTGTTGATGGGATCAGATTCCTTGCTCACTTTACATACATGGATGCGTGCGAATGAAATTGTGGATACTTATGAAATCATCACTTATCCACGCCCGGGTTTTCATCCCGACGAGTCAGAGATTAAACGCGAGTGGTCGCCTGAACGCGCTCAAAAATTAATCCAATCAGTTCAATATCAATTAAAGGTAACCGACATTGCATCTTCGAGTTTACGGCTTGATGCGCAATCAATGATGCCGTTTATCACAACAAGTGTTTTAAAATATATTCGAAAGTATAAATTGTACGGTCCACTCACAACGCCCTTAGATCGTCTATTCAGAAAGATGTGGCATGCGTTTACATCGATGATTATTATCTATTGTATCATTTCTCTGTGGGGGGTATCGTGTGTGAATACGTTGTTATTTCAACCTCATGCGCCAAGTCCATTTTTGAATCGAGTATCTTTGGTGAATGTTCCTGTGGGAAGTGATTCGGATTATGTGACTCTTTATGGTCGCGTGATTGATTCTCCGCGTGCTTATCTGCTTTATTTTCATGGAAACGGCGAAGATATTGGGGATGTTCAACACTATATGATGACGTATGCAATGATGAAAGTGCAAATGATTGCCATGGATTATCGCGGGTATGGTAAGAGTACAGGTCAAGCAACTGTCTCAAATTTTGAAGAAGATGTTGAAGCGGCTTATTTGTATGCCACTGACTCTCTTCGAATTGCCCCTGAGGATTTAATTTTACACGGACGTTCACTCGGCGGCGCTGCTGCAATTTATCTTGCGTCGAAATACCCTGTCAAAGCGGTGATTGCTGAAAGTACCTTTTTGAGTCCTTATCGTGTAGTCACCTATTATCCCATCTTCCCTTTTGACACCCTTCCAAGTGCTGAACGTGTGCAAAAAGTGAAGTCGCCTATTTTATTCATGCATGGTAAAGCGGATAATATTATCCCTTTTTCAAATGGAAAACGTTTATTCGAATTAGCCAATGAACCTAAATATTCCTACTGGCATCCTACGGCAGGACACAATGATTTAGAGGCGTTAGACCCGAATACTTATTATAATATGATTCATCGTTTCTTAGACGAAGTAGATGCGCAACAAGATGCACAAAAGTAGGATTTTATGAAAAAAGTCTTATTGTTAATTCGACATGGTGAGGTGCCCAAAGCCTATCAAAATCGTTATATGGGGAGAACGAATCCTCCGCTTTCCGTTGAGGGGAGAGAGATGTGTGCCTACCTCTCGAAAATTCAATGTGATAAACTCTTTGTGAGTCCACTTCTCCGTGCTATAGAGACCGCTTCGTTTATCCCTCAAACGCCCATTTTTGATTCTCGACTCGAAGAGATTCATTTTGGTGATTTTGAAAATATGACTTTTGAGGAGATTTCGCAACATTTGACCCCAGAAGAAATTGATATTTGGATGCATTCTCCTGAAAAGTTTACTTTTCCAAATGGAGAGCGTTGTATTGCGTTTTTTGAGCGTGTTGATGCTTTTTTCGATAACATGAAAGATGATGAAAATGAGACCGTTGCCGTTGTCACTCATGGCGGTGTATTGATGCGTATTTTATCTCGAATTCGCAATATTCCTATGTCGCGAATGTTTGAGACGTTGCCTGCACGGGGTTCCTTGACACGAATTGAATTAATCCATGGAGACTGGCAAGATGCAGAATAAAATGATTCTTGTGATTGGCGGTGCGCGTTCGGGTAAAAGTTCATTTTCTGAAAAATACGCCCTAGAATGTGGCATGAAACCTTTTTATATTGCAACCGCTCCTTGTTTAGATGATGAAATGCGCGCACGAATCGCCTTGCATCGCGCCCAGCGAGAGCATGTAAACTGGACAACGATAGAATCGCAAGTTCAACTCGTTGAGGCGCTTCAAGAAGCGGTTGAGAAAGGCGCAGATACCATTCTTGTGGATTGTCTCACCCTTTGGATTAACAATTTATTGTATGAAGATTCTGCATTAAACGAACGGATTTTCTCAGAAAAATTTACAGCGATATTAGCACAAATTAAATCCATTCCTTGCCCGATTACATTTGTGATTAATGAAGTGGGGCTTGGCATCGTTCCTGAATCTCAAATTGCGCGTACTTTTCGTGATATTTCAGGACGTTGTGCGCAAATGTTGGCTAGCGCATCGGACGAAGTTTATTGGATGGTCGCAGGCATTTCACAAAGGATAAAATAATATGCAACTCTTAAATGACACACTCGCGCGTATTCAGCCTCAAGATGTTTCTTTTCGTGAACGAGCCATCGCGCATATTGATCAATTGACTATGCCTAACTGGGCTTTGGGGCGAGTGTTAGATTTGGCTGTTGACTTAGCTGGAATTACCCGTACGCTGGCCCTTCCTGTTGCGCGAAAAGAGATTATTCTTATGGCGGGTGATCATGGGATTGTGGCTGAAGGTGTTTGCCCACAACCCTCATCCGTAACCACGCAAATGGTTCATAACTTTGTACGCGGAGGGGCGGGAATTAATGTTTTGTCTCAAGTGGCGAATGCGCATGTTACCATTGTGGATATGGGGGTCGATAACGATTTGTCTGACTTAGTTTCTCAATCGCATATTATTGATGCTAAAATTGCACGCGGAACAAAAAATTTTGCCAAAGAACCTGCCATGACGCGTCAACAAGCCATTGCTTCAATCGAGGCAGGGATTCGTATCGTGAACACGCTTTCAGATACTGTAGATGTCTTTGCTACAGGCGAAATGGGGATTGGCAACACCTCTCCATCTTCTGCGATTGTAACCCTTCTTGCGGGAGAATCTGATCCTACGCCTTATGTCGGTAGCGGTGCTGGACTTCCCAAAGATAAACTCCAACATAAAATCGATGTCATTCGAGATGCGATTGCTTTGCATCAAGTTGATGTCAACGATGCGTTGGATATCTTACAAAAAGTCGGCGGTTTTGAAATTGGAGGCATTGCGGGGGTGATTCTTGGCGCAGCTGCAAACCGTAAACCCGTTGTTGTGGATGGATTCATTTCAAGTGCTGGAGCGTTGATTGCTGCAACACTTTCGCCTCAGTCGTGTGAATATATGTTTTTAGCACACGGAAGTGCAGAACCCGGACACCTTAAAATGGCTCAACTTTTGAATAAAAAACCGCTGTTGGATTTGGGGCTTCGTTTGGGTGAGGGGACAGGTGCCGCGTTATCCATGAATCTTTTAGACGCCGCCGCTGCGATTATGAATCACATGGCAACCTTTGATCATGCACATGTTACAACGGAGGGATTGAAATGAAACCTTTTTTAGCTGCTTTGTCGATGTTAACGATTTGTCCATTGGGCTCTTTTTGCCCCACGGAAGACCAACTTAAAAAATCGTTAAACTATTTTCCATGGGTTGGACTCCTCATGGGGATTGTTTCTTTTTTGATTTTGAAAGGATGTGTTTGGGCTTTTCCCCACATAGTCGCGGCACTTTGTGCGACCCTTTTGCCTGAAATCTTAACGAAATGTTTTCATCTCGATGGGGTGGCGGATACGGCGGATGCTTTCTTATCAGGAAGAGACCAAACGCGCAAACTTGAAATTATGCGTGATAGTCATATTGGCACGATGGGGGTGTTTGCAATTGTGGCGGTGTTGGGGGCAAAATTTGCTTTTTATGCTTCGATATCATCGCTTTACTTACCGTTGATTGCAGGATGTGCTGCGTTGGTGGGACGTTGTGGAATGTTGCTTTATATTTCAATGAGTCAATATGCTCGGAAAACGGGTTTAGGTGCGCTTTGGTTTGGATTTAATCCTTGGGTCGGACTCATTGTTTTAAAGGTATTGATTTGTGTTGTGGCGTACTTTTTATATGATGTCCATGGGATTGCATTTATGTTAGCTGTGTTGCTGTTTGCATGGATATGGAAATGGATAACGAAGTCTGTGATTGGTGGAGCCACTGGGGATACGATTGGTTGTTTTGAAGAGTTAAGCGAACTCTTTACAATTGCAACGTTAACGTTAGTGATATATCACGGTTACATTCCAAACTATTTTTAACGCTTGAGTTTTATGATTTAAAATAAAAAAGGCATGGTTTTGACACCATGCCTATTTTTTTTATAATGGGAGATTAGCCTTTGAGCAAATCGGTCATTAAATTGGTCAAACGTTTGGAGAAGTTGACCAAGTTTTTAATGGGAGAACCTTCCACCAATAACGCCTGATCCATGATCATGTGTGCATAATCTGAAAGTTTTGCATCTTCTTTGTTATCGACGCAACGTTTCAATAATGCCACAATCATCGGGTGATTGGGGTTGATTTCCAATGTGGGTTTGGATTCAGGGACGGGTTGATTCATCGCCTTTAAGAAACGCTCTAATTGCGCGGAGTGTTCGTATTCGGCACGCACTAAACATGCAGGTGAATCGGTCAGACGTGTTGTGATTTTGACATCGCCAACATAATCTTTTAAGGTATCGACCAAATAGGCTGTTAATGCTTTGTATTCTTCGTTGAATTTTTCAATCAACTTTTTGTCGTCATCCGAAACTTCGCCTGTCCCTTTTGAGACAATTTTAAGCGGTTTATCTTGGTAGGATGAGATGTCTGAAGAGATCCATTCATCAATAGGATCCATCATAAATAATACATCGTAACCTTTGGCTTTGGCTTGTTCGATTAAAGGGGAGGCTTCGATTTGTTCGCGACTTTCTCCGATGAAATAAAGAATCTCTTTTTGTTCTTCGGGCATCGCTGCAACGTACTCTTTTAAGGTGATCAACTTTCCGGGTTCACCGCGAAGGGTTTCATACATTAAAAGATCTTTAATTTTATCTGCGTTGAGATAATCAGAGCGTAAACCTTCTTTGAGAGGACGGCTAAATTCTTTCCAGAATTCATTATAATCTTCGCGCGCATTGTCTTGAATATTTTGGAGTTCTCCTAATACTTTGCGGACAATGTTTTTTGAAATCGCTTTGATATGGGGGTTATCTTGAAGAATTTCGCGAGAAACATTTAAAGGTAAATCATTAGATTCAACGACCCCTTTAACAAAGCGTAAGTATTCTGGAATCAATTCCTTACATGAATCTGTAATAAATACACGACGCACATAGAGTTGGAGTCCGCGTTTGCGTGAATCGGGTTGGAACATATCAAAAGGCGCTTTGCTAGGAATATACAACAATGAAGTAAAAGAGGTGGTCCCTTCCGCACGGAAGTGGATATGACGCATGGGTTTTTCAGGACCAAAATGCGCTAAATGTGCAAAGAATTTATCATATTCTTCGGTGGTCACTTCACTGGGTTGTTTACGCCAAATTGCTTTTTGAGAGTTGAGAATTTCATCAATTTTTTCTTCGGTGTCGTCTTTTTTGCGGGTGACCCACATTTTGATGGGATGTTCGACGAAGTCGGCATACTTCGATACGATTTCGCGAATGCGCCATTCGGTTAAGTAATCAACCGCATCTTCTTTGAGATGAAGGATAATATCTGTTCCAGGTGTTGGACGTTCAGCAGGGGCGATTTCGTAGTCGGCACCACCTTCGGAAGTCCATGACCACGCTTCGGTAGAACCGACTGCACGCGAAATGACTTGTACCTTATCTGCAACCATAAATGAAGAGTAGAATCCTACGCCGAATTGACCAATTAAGTCGATCGAACCTGATTCTTTATCTTCTTTAATTTTATCTAAAAATGCGCGTGTGCCAGACTTCGCAATCGTTCCGAGATTTTGAATGAGATCTTCTTGCGTCATTCCCACCCCATTATCACTAATCGTCAATGTTTTTGCATCGTTGTTGGGAGAGACACGAATGGTCCATTCGGTATTTAAATCGGGTTGAGTGAGGGCGTGAAAACGACATTTGTCGATGGCATCGTTGGCATTGGCAATCAACTCGCGGAGAAAAATATCTCGGTTGGAATAGAGGGAGTGAATCACCAAGTGTAAAAGTTCTTGAACTTCGGTTTGGAATACATGTTTTTGAGTCATGATAAGTGTTCCTTTCTATTGTTGATACTTATATAAATTGGAAATTAGGCGTCGTCAAATCTTTCTTGGTGACGAGGTGCTTTTTTTCCATACTGTCCTTTTTTACGGTTTCTTTTTGGTTTTTTCTTGTATTGTACAAAGTTGCCTCCAAACCCTTGATCGTTTGATTTAAACTGAAAAGGATTGGGGAAACGAACTTCAACATCTTCAATAAGCCATGCCACTTCATTTTGAATCATAAAAAATTCGCGGGCATGAGCATAACCGCGCATATGCACAAGCTCTTCGCTTGAATTGTGAACATCTAAAAATTCAGGCATTGCTAAAATCATACTGGTGGCTGATGCTGTGACTTTCTGACAGAAACGATGAGGCGTAAGAACTGCTTCAATTTTGTTCCACACATCTGTTTTGGGATGAAGATCATCCTCCCAGAGTGCCCCAGGGCCTTGGTCTTGTGCTTCCTCAATAAAGGGGAGGGCAAGACACGCTGTAGCCACGGAAAGTGATTCACGGTATTTTCCTTTTTGAACACGATGATTGCGTTCTGCAAGGAGGTGCATGGCGTATTCGCATGCTTCACTGTTCCAGTGCATATCTAACCAAGGTAAGAAATATTTGAGGAGTCCGTATTCATGGAAGGTTCGCAAAATTTTGTGTCCATATTGAGAACGGAGAATTTTTTCAAGTTCAAGCGTTAAACGAGAAGGGGAAGCCAACGTAATCAACGAGAGATTATTGTATAAAGCCTTAGCCGTTTCAGCTTCAAGTTTAAAGTTGTATTGTCCGACAAGTTTTAATGCGCGGAGGAGTCGGACGGGATCTTCTTCAAAACGTGTAACGGGGTCGCCGATCACACGGACAATCCCTTGATGCAAATCGCTTAAACCATGATGGGTGAAGTCAAGAATATCATTGGTCACAGGGTCATAAAAGAGCGCATTCACCGTAAAATCACGACGGAATGCGTCTTCTTGCGGTGTTCCATATTCGTTATCGTCGCGAATCATTTGAGGATTATCGACGGGTTTGGCATATTGCGGGCGAATAATTTTCGCACAAGCGCCATTTGGTGCGCGTCTAAAAGTTGAAACTTCAATAATATGATTATGTTCGCGGAGGTGAACGAGGCGGAATCTTTTGCCAATAATCATGGCGCGTTTACGGCCAAAAAGTGCGCGGACTTCTTCAGGTGTGGCCATGGTGGAGACATCATAATCTTTGGGTTTACGATTTAATAAAATATCACGAACCGCACCTCCTACAATGTAGGTATCAAATCCTGCTTCTTGCAGACGTTGAACAGCACTTTTGACCGAGGGATCTATTTTATTTATCATATTAAATTATATTCTAAACCACGTTGATTGATGATACACATATAGAATGTGTTTAAAATAAAAGAAAAACGCCGAGGGTAGCCCCCGACGTTTTTCGTAAAGAGAAGATTAAACTTCGTCAGAAATTGCCCAACGAACGAAACGATCAACTTTAACGTTTGCATCGAGTTTTGAAAGGCAAGTTGCAGGATCTTTGAACCATGCTTGTTCCATCAAACAAACATCGCTATACCATTTTTGGATTTTACCTTGTGCAATTTTCTCACGAATTTGCTCAGGTTTGTTTGCCAATTCAGGAAGCGCCATTTGGATTTCAACTTCTTTTTGAATCGCTTCTGCAGAGATGTCAGATGCGTTGATATAAGATGGGCTATAAGCAGCGATGTGCATACAGATTTCGCGAATGAAATCAGTGTCGCAACCTTCGGCTTCAACGAGAACAGCCATGTGTCCACCGTGGATATAGCTTGCTGCTTTGTGAGCAACATTCCAACGGAGTGCACGACGAACTTGCATGTTTTCACCAATTGTAGCGATTAATGCGGTTAACTCATCTTTAGTTGCAGCTTGAATCGCTTCAGTTACGCAACCATTTGCGTCCATTGCGATGATTTTTTCGAGCGTAGAATTGATGAAGTTTGTGAATTTTTCGTTGTTTGCAACGAAGTCAGTTTCACAAAGAACTTCAACCATTGCAGCCGCTTTATCAGTGATAAGGGTAAGGATACGACCTTCTTTAACTGCGCGACCAGCTTTTTTCTCAGCTTTTGCAATTCCTGCTTTACGCAAGAACTCAATTGCTTTCTCGAGACAACCTTCTGCTTCAGTTAATGCTTTTTTGCAATCTGCAATCCCTGCGCCAGTTTTTTCGCGGAGATCTTTGATTAATTCCATTGTAATATCAGCCATGATTTTACTCCTAGTTTTGAATAAAAATTTGAGTGAAAGAGAGCGGACTGCTGAAAATTATTCAGCAGCAGCTTCTGTAGTTTTGCGAGCAGTTGTGCGACGACGAACAGGTTTTTTATCACCATCAGTGCCAGCGCGAGCTGCACGACGACGACCTGGTTTTTTGTCTTCTTCAGTAGCGTTTGCGCCTTTTTCAGCACGAACTTTAGCTGCTTCTGCTTCTTTTTCTTCGCGTTTTTTCGCCCAGAGTTCGCTAGCGATATCCACACCTTCAGTGAGAACATCTAAGATCACTTGGATTGAACGAACTGCATCATCATTGGCTGCGATTGGGTAATCTGCGAGGTCAGGATTTGAGTTAGTATCACAAAGTGCAATCACAGGAATGTTTAATTTGTTTGCTTCTTTAACCGCGATATCTTCGTGTGCTAAGTCCACAATCACTAATGCGCTTGGGAGTTTGCGGAGGTTACGGATACCGTCTAAATCGCGGTGAAGATTTTCAGCTTTACGTGAGAGAACACTCATCTCTTTTTTCTTCATTCCAGATTTTTCGCCGTTAGCGAGAATATCATCGATTTCTTTCATTTTATCGATAGATTTACGAATCGTAGCGATGTTTGTAAGTGTACCACCCATCCAACGTTCTGTTACATAGTACATGTTGGTTTTTTCAGCAGCTTCTTTAACGATATCGCGTGCTTGGCGTTTAGTTCCTACGAAGAGTAAAGAACCGCCATCTGCTACAACGTGTTGGAGGAAGTTTGATGCGTCAGCAAGTTGAACGATCGTTTTGTTTAAGTCGATAATAGTAATCCCGTTACGATTTCCGTAAACATAAGGTTTCATTTTGGGATTCCAGCGGCGGGTTTGGTGACCAAAGTGGCAACCAGCTTCGAACAAATCTTTGACAGAAATTTTAGCCATGATTTTCCTCTTGACGTTGTGATGGGCTTATAACCTTAGTTTATAGGCAGCGACATCGGGGGTTAAAGTGTCCTTTAGTTCTATGAAAAGCACCTTGCTAATCATCCAAAGTTCACGAAAGTGATTTTAATATACATCCAAAAGGTGAAAAATCAAATTTAAAACTTAAAAAAACTTGAAAATTTTTTCTTCAATCTTCCCTAATGTTAATTTCAATCAAATAAGTTAATTTTAGTTGAAAAATTTTCAAATGCTTGTATATTATAATGTAAATAAATTTCAACCCCCAAAATTAGGAGTTATTAATGGTTAAAGTGATTTCATTTGTGAGTGCCGTTGCCCTCTCTTTTTCAATGTTGGTTCCACAGTTTGTCAAAGCGGAAGATGTGGAAAATTCTAATCCCGTGCAAATTCAAAACAATCTAGAATCCTCTTTTGTTGTTTTTATGAATTCGGCAACAGGTGAGTATATTGTAATGTCGAGCATCGATGTGAACGAGATGTCTCCGTTAGAGCTTTCCGAATATTTACTTTCTCGTTTAGGTGAAGGACGCTGTGTTCGCATGACGGGTAATTTTAATGCAAAAGGGGTTGATATTTCAGAAAATGTATCATTAACCTCAATCGTTGATGTGCCAACATTCACCTATACACATGATGGCGTGGTTCAAACATCCACAGGTGGCGATCGACAAATCTCTGCAATCACAACGGAAACGCCCGATGTAATTACACTCCCTTATACTTCAACTGAAGATGGATCAGAAGCTTCAATGTTGGCAGATGCTTTCTCTTATACGCAATATGAGTACAAGGTTGCAGGCGAAACAATTCTCTATCCAACGTATAATTCAAATGCGGTCTCGGACCCTAAAGAGTTTTTGCGTATTGGTAAAAACTTACAATTTGATGTTGCTTTGCCTAAAGATGCGTCTTTGGAATTAAAGATTGCAACGCTACAATCTTTGGGCTTGTATGGTTCTTTTATTAAAGGTAAACTTCCGGTGAGTGTCTCAATCAGTTTTCAAAATTTAGGTTCAAGTTCAATTGTCGCTGTTCGATATCGTCCGCAAATGGTTCAAGTGGGAGGGTATTGGTACACGTCTGCGCTTGCAAAACAAAAATTAGGTTATGCAACAAATGCTGCGACTATTGATATTGATTTAATATTCAATACAAATGCTCCGATTTATTACGGTATCGATGGAAAAGTTCCCACGGGATATCTTGATTACGCAACCCTTTTGAATCGTGAAGTGACTCAATCATTAGGTTTCCAAACCTCCATTCACCCCTCAACGGGCGGTCTCGGAAATGGAGATGGGTCTATGCCTTCTGTTTTTGATGCTTGGGTATCTGTCGGGACTGAAGGATATGCCATTACGGATTTATCCAATACATCACGCGCTACAGCATTAGTTTCGAACGAACTCTATTTTGCAGGCGAACAAGTATCTAAGCTAAACGGTGGAAAACCTGTACAGCTTTACGCTCCCTATGTTTATCAACCACTATTAACTGGATTGCGTTGGGATACAAGCGTAACGCTTCCAACTTTTATGACTCCATCTTATCAAACCAAAATTTCGACTATTCATCCTCTCGATTTAGCCCTACTTGCTGATTTAGGTTGGGATGTGCCACGTGTTGTTAATAATGATTTGCTTGCAAATGTACGTGAACTCAACTTTACATCTGATGTGGGATCCTCTAGTTTCTATATCTTTAACCCGACGACTCAAAATATTCATTGGAGTGCATTAGGCGTCCCCTCATGGATGCGTTTAACCCCAGATTCTCGTCTCATGCAACCTAATGAAAATATTGCAATTACTGTTTCTGTAGATTCTAGTGATTTAAGCCTTTCGCGTTCAGCACAACTCTTTTTTATCTCATCACAAACCACATCTAGTTTAAATATTTATGTAACTCAAAATGGTGTAGATACCGATTTATTTGATCCGCTTGACAATACGCGTTCTGGCGCAACCTTCATTGATATTGATAGCATTTATATCCCTTCAACAGCACATGTTATTGGGGGAACAGATCAGGCAGATTGGTTTAAATTTGATGGCAAACCAGGCAATGTTTATGTTTTCCAAACCCAAGAAGTTTCTCCCGTTGATATTAATATCGAAATTTACAAAGCATCGCTCACAAAAGATATTTTACTTGCTTCAACAGATAATTTAACTTCTTCGCGCGAAGGAAAACTTATTTTTGTCCCTGATGAAATTGCAACATTTTATATTAAAGTCTCACCTAAAAGTATCCCTTCTGCTTCAGGAAAATATACATTTCATGCGAGTGTTGATTTATCCATGAGTATTGCCTATACTGTCGAACCTTTATTACGCGAAGTGACCTTTGATGCAGGTACAACAACTTATACGCTAAAAAATACGGGCGCATCTACTTTAATGTGGTCGATTAATGAATCTATTGAGTGGGCAACTGCAATCTACCCGAATACGGGAACTCTATTGCCTGGTCAAACTGCAACATTCACCATTATGTATACAGAAAACACCACGCGTTCATCGCGCATGGGGCAACTGGGATTAGATATAGAAGTTGCCGATGGTTTGGGCGCTTATCGTTCATTACTTACCCTCACTCAGTATTCGACTTCTGATATTTATGATGATTCGTTAGTTGCCTTTGAGTTACCTAATGGGGTCGCCAACTATAACTCTTCTGTTGTTATCCCTCTTAAAGGACCTTTGTCTACACCAAATACTTTGGAATTTAAAGTAACTGGTGGAACACACGGAGTAGATTACCTTATTAAAAATTATCAACGCAATGATAATGGATATTTTTATTTCAAGACAGAAGATTTAGTTAAAGATGGTGGACTTTTCGTCTACTTATTAAATCAACCTGCTAAAAAGCAAATCAAATTAACATTCCGTCTTTATGATCGAAAATATGCTGCGCGTGTTGATCGTAAAAATGCAAAATATGTGTTGACTGTTGCCGAATACTATGGTCTTAAACGTCAGACAACAAATTTAACCGCTGGAGAATATCCTATATCATCAGAAGAAATGTACGTTGCCCAAGTTGATCGCTTCGGACGTGAAGGTGCGATTGCAACAGGATCGAATGGTTTTTCCTCATTTATTAGCAATGAAAGTGCCCCTAATGGATGGTTAACGCATTTGCTTTCAGTGAATAATGTAACAGAATCTCTTTGGGTTTATTCAGGACGTATTTTTGGACCTAAAGATTATATTCATATTAAAGATATGTTTATTTCAGGACAACGTGCTAAAATGTATCTTCGTGTATTAGATCCATTTAAATTGGATAAATATTCTTCTCGTGTTCGCACTTATACGATGTCGCGCATCCCCTATAAGTATGATCTTTTCAAGGTGAACTCGACATGTAAACTTTATAATTCATCACAATTATCAAAGTTTCGTAAACAAGGTTTCCCTTTAGCGGAAGTCATTTCTAAAAATATGAAAGATCCTAATGGAAATCCTGCGTGGGTTAAAACTTTAGGCGGAGAGCTTTTATATAGCTTATCTGGGATGGGGAGACGTGATCGTTTAGGGGCTGTTATTATGCATGTTCCAACCTATAGTCGTATCACCCCACAAGGTTCAAATGTATTTACTATCGAAGGAAAGTATTTCGGAACCGCGCCAAAAGCAATGATTGAAATGCCTTACTCAAATACATATAAAACGCGAACTTCTAAAGTGAAACGCCTTAATTATGCAACGGATGGCAGTAAAGTTGTCACTTCTGTTAATGTAACCATTACATTGCCTTCAAGCTTCTCGGGCGATCATATCTATTTGATTCTTATTTCAAACATTGGTTATTCTCAACCCATTAAATTCAATGTGGATGCAAATAAAAATATTACATTAGCAAATAATTAACCGTTCTCAATCCTATGACTTCAATAGATAATTATTCACATGAACTAGAATATGACGATGATGATTTGTCGACAGATACAACTATTCTAAGACCTGATCCGCAGGCAGATCATCGTTTGTTTGTCTATGGGACTTTGATGCAGGATCGCAATGTGCGAATGTTGATTGGTCGCAACGTCCTTTCGGTTCCTGCCACGTTGTATAACTATATTCGCATTGCCCCATCGTGGAGTTTTCCATTTGTTGTTCCCCAAGCGCACACTCAAACAGAGGGGCGCGTCTTAATGGATTTGACGGATGAGGAATTGGCGATTTTAGATAAATTTGAAGACGAAGGAAATCTTTATTGGCGTCAACGCGTTGCAGTCAAATTGGCGGATGGCGAAAAAGTCAACTGCTACACTTATGTCGGACGTGTGGATAAACTACAAGCTTCTTTTGGTAAAGAAATTAATTTTAATGATCGTTTTTCAACTTATCTTGAAGGTAAAATTTGTGCGTTGTTAGGGGATGTTTCGACTGACCGCCCAGACATACATCGTCGGGTGCTTCAAGAGCTCATGGGCTCAGCTGTTGAATCGCTTATCGACTCCGTTTTCGAAGGTGATTATCTTTGTAATTATATTATGACAGCAACCCTTCAAGATGCCAAACCTCCTCACTTACATGATGTTTTGCAAAATAAGGAACTCTTGCCTTATGCGCCCAATTACATTCATTTGGCAATGAAGCATATTGTCCTGAACCAATTTATTGAACGCTTCAGAGCGCAGTCTCCCGATTTTACGCGTATTGATGACCATTATTTGCGCCACGGTATTGCGTTATTGATGTCGCTGATTTATTATAATCTTAAAAATATCGATATTGAACGACTCTTCGATGCGTATGAAATCCGTAATCTTGATTTGAATCGTGGTTATCGTGATTTAGCCGCTATCGCGATTGATATTGCAGATGAAGTCTATGATATTGAAGAGGCAGAAGACGTGATTGAAGAGGTGGATGAATCATGGTATAATGCAAATATCCCGCTTGGTGCTGAGTTGGAGTTTTCTTTATTAGGGGTGAACGCAGTTAATGCTCAACCAGGCGATGATCCTTTATATGATTCATTTTATTGGTTTAATGATTTCGACTTAATGCGTCGAATGTGGCGTATGGGGGGGCATGTTGATTCTCACTCCTCGATTTTGAATAGCAAGACACGTTCTCGTGGGTTTTTAGAGTACGCCTTAGGACGTTATCAAATCGTTGGCGATTTATCTCGACCTCTTTTTGTTTGTCCTTGGGCATTGTCGCGAATTATTAATGAATTGGTCACCTTTCAAAAAATGATTCCGCCGCATAGTTTACATATTTCGATGGAGATTCCAGACCTTCCAGGGATTACCCTAGATCATCCCCATAATGAGGAAAACTTAGCGTGTCTTTTAATTTTGGGAGGCGATTTGCGCCCTGACAAAGATGGGGTTTTGCGTGAGTGGCGAATTTTTAACCGCGAACTTTGTTTAGATGATCATTCAGACTCCTTAAATTTTTATAGTCGTAAAGTCCATTATAGCCGTGCCGCTGATGAGAGTTCAAAATCAGAAGTTTTGGAATTTAAATTTATTCGTCTACACAATCATGAGATGGATTACGAAGCAATTATCATGGCGCTTAAGGGATATATTATTGAAACCAATACGCGTCCCATCACAGCTAAAGAAATTGAGTTTGCCAATATCCCCGAACATGCGTTTCTCTGGAAATGGGCAACCCGACCCATGCCACTGGACGACTTAGTGATTGAAAACTTCTTAAATACGGTGCGAAACGGACTCCTTAAAGAGTGCAAAACGGTTCGACTGGATCCTATTTATCGACATGTTTTAACGCGAATTGCACGTCGTTTAAGAGAGAAAAACGAATTTATACGTCAATTTAATGCTGAAAACCCCTTTTGATCTCTGATGTTTAAATTATAGATTTCATTTGCAATTTTGTCGAATGATGATATATTATTAAATCGTAACACTCCTAACCCTTATATAATATTGAATATATGACCCTCTTTGTATGTAGCGTCCTTTTCGCGATAGTTGTCTCTTTCCTTTGTTCATTGATGGAATCAACCCTATTGAGTCTTTCTCCGAGTCAATTGGTTCAATTGCAACAAAAACATCCTAAAGTGGGTGAGATTTGGCAAGGTTTTAAACATAAAATTGATACCCCTCTTACCGTGATTTTGTTGATTAATACTGCTGCAAATACGATTGGTGCCATGTTTGCTGGTTCACAATTTGAAGTGGTCTTTGATCCTAAATGGGTGGTTTTATTCTCTCTTGTTTTCACTTATGTGATTCTTCAATTTTCAGAAATCTTACCCAAATCATTGGGGGTTCGTTACAATGTGACGATTGCTTTTTATATGACGTATCCCATTTTATTTTTTACAAAAATACTTTATCCCGTGGTGATGTTTATTAAGTTGGTAAATCGTCCGTTTAGCCAATCCGGAAACGCGGTGGCTGTAAATATGGTTGATGAAATTACCGCCTTGGCTGGACAAGCGCGGATGACTGATCAGCTCTCTGACCAACAAGAACGTATCATTCAAGAGACCGCAGATTTAAAAGATGCTCCCATTGAAGAGATCATGGTGGATGTGGATCAAATTGTATTTTTGTCTTCAAACATGACGATTGATGAAGCGCTTATCGTGGCACATTTAGATCCCCACACGCGTTTCCCTGTTTGCGAAAATGGCGATAAAAATCGAATCTTGGGCTATGTTAACTTTAAAGAGATGATTTATCGTATGCGAACAAATCCTAATGATCCGAGTTTAATGGGGATTATTCGCCCTGTATTCTTGGCGAATCCTTCGCAAACCGCGGATGAGTTGACAAAGATTTTTGTGGATCGACACGAACACATGGCCATTGTTCGCTCTGATGATGGCGAGACTTTAGGGTTGGTGACGCTCGAAGATGTGATTGAACAACTTTTAGGGAAAGAACTCGGCGATGAATTTGATAAACCTCCCACAATGTTGCACGAACTCTCGAATGGGGTTTGGATGGTGGGTGGGGGCGTCCCTGTTTCGCGTTTGTCGAAACGACTCCAATTTGACTTGCCTTGCAAAGATCCTGAATCCACGATTATATCCGACTACATGATTAAAAAATTTGGGAAAATGCCCTCTGTGGGCGATACGTTACAAATAGGTGATTTTCATTTTAAGATTCGTCGTATTCGACGTGAAAAAATATTTGAAGTTGCCGTTTATAATCCAAAAGATGTCTCAGCCGAAGATGTCAATTAACTTCAACGATTCTATGGGAGAAACTTATGACTAATCACATTAAATTATTTACACATCTTATTCATCCAGAAGGCACACAGTTCGATGGCGAGTTCAGCACTGAAGGTCTTTTGCCTGAGGGAAATAACCCTATGTTTTATTTTACATCGCCTGCAACCTATAAAATCTTTTGCAATATTATTGGCTCTTCGTGTTATTTGAATGGGGCTGTTGCGGCAAAAGGACGTGCAACTTGTTCTTCTTGTTTAGAAGAGTTTGATATTGTTTTGCGTTCGCCTGAGTTTTCCCGTTATTACGAGGAGATTCCCGCGGATGGTGAAATCGATATTACTTCAGATTTAGAAGAAGAGTTGTTAATTGAAGTGCCTGATTTTCCCAAATGTTCCGAAACATGCAAAGGGCTTTGTCCTCAATGTGGTTGTAATTTGAATCTCAAAACATGCGATTGTGAACCCCTCCCAGAAGAAGAAAAACCATCCAACGAATCCCCATGGGGCGCATTGGATGGTCTATAATCTTAAAAAAAATTAACTCAAAGTAAACTTTAAGTTTTGTCTTTAACGTTATTTTTGTTGGGCTGTCAATTCCCAAAGTGCGAGTGCAATTCCCGAGAGTTCTCCGATGTTGCGCCCTAATGCACTGGTGGTGATTTTAGCTGTTACTTTGCCATAAGGGACGTATTCAGGCAAGTATTTTAATACGGGTTGCATGAATAAATCACCTGTTGCATTGGCAAGCGTCCCTAACACAATCATTTGCGGATTGAATATTGTGATGAGTCCGCCAATCATTTGCGCGTTGTGCATGCACATTTCATCCCAGATAGCAAGGGCATAAGGATCTTGATCTCTAACGGCTTTTTCAAGTGTAAACATATTAATGTCTTCTACTTTGCCTTCAACCAATTTCATCATATAAGAATCGGGTTGATCTTTAAGTTCTGTTTGAATGCGACGCGCAATGGCTTTGCCTCCACAATAACCTTCGTAACATCCTTTCATCCCGCAACTGCAATAGACAGGACCGTTGGGGTTGAGACTCACATGCACTTCTGCTCCATCTCCTGTAGATCCGCGTAAAGGCATATTGTTGGCAATGATTCCACCGCCAATACCTGTACTTAAAGAGAGATAGATAATATCCGTACACCCTTTACCTGACCCAAACAACCATTCCGCAATTGCCGCTGTGTTGGCATCGTTATCGAAGAAGACAGGAATTTGCGTGAAGTGATCTTGAATAATTTTGCGAATGGGAATATTGCGCCAAAAAGGGAGGTTATAAGGATTAACAATCATTCCTTCTGCAATGTTGATAGGGCCTGGTGAGCCAATTCCTATGGCACGTACGGTTCCTAAATTTTTATATTGGTCCATCAATTTTTCGCATGCATCGATAATTTCTGGAATAACATCACTTGCGCTTCGATCGTGATTGTTGATACGAATGGAGTCGATAATATCGCCTTCGTTAGTTCCTAGACAGACGGCAACTTTAGTGCCCCCAATATCGATACCGAGTAAAGGGAAAATTTTTTGTTCTTGTGTCATAAAAAACTCGTTTGTGTTAAAAATGAAAGAGACTGGATTCAATGAATCGCAGTCTCTATAATTCGAGATAAAATTAGCCTAAAACGAGTTCTCCATCAACGAATACTTTTTGGACTTGGAAGTCTTTGTTTAAGACGGTGATGTCAGCAAAATACCCCGGCTCGATACGACCTAATCCTTCAAGACCTAAAGATTCTGCTTGGTTCCAAGACGTTGCTTTAACCAATGTAGAGAGTGGAATATTGGTAATTTCGGCTACGTTTTTCAACGCATCGCAAATTTGAAGTGTACTTCCAGCTAAAGCCCCATTAGAAGCTAAGCGTGCAGCGCCTTCTTTTACAATCACGGGGAGTCCGCCTAATGTATATTCGCCTTCGGGCATACCTGCTGCGCGCATAGCATCTGAAATCAAAAGAATTTTTTCGTTGCTTTTGAGTTTGAAAATGAGGTTAATCATATCAGGGCAAATGTGAAGTGTGTCGCAAATTAATTCGATGAACACATCGTTGTTATCTAAGCCTGCACCGACCAAACCGATGTCGCGGTGATGGAGAGGGGTCATTTGATTACAGAAGTGAGTCAAGTTGCGAAGACCATGAGCGTGTGCCGCTTTGAATTGCGCGTTGGTAGCCGCACTGTGAACACAGGATGGGGTCACGCCAACAGATAAAGCTTGTGATGCAAATTCAGCACCATTAGGCATTTCAATGGCATAAGAAATTTTTAATACTGGGAATACAGCGTTCAAACGTTTGAGTTCTTCAACATCTGGGGTACGAACAAAATCGGGGTTTTGTGCACCGAGACACTTAGGGTTAATGAATGGCCCTTCAAGGTGAACACCAGGAACTTTAGCACCTTTAACGCCTGATTTTACATAGTTGGCAGCGGTTTGAAGTGCTTGAACTAAGGTATCTTCGCCGAGGGTCAAAGTGGTTGGAAGAACGCAAGTTACCCCTTCTTTGAGTTTATCAACGGCCATGGTTGTTGTTGCTTCGTCGGTTGCGTCACAGAAATCGTGTCCAGAACGACCATGACAGTGAACGTCGATAAATCCGGGCATCACCATGTTTCCGCCCATATCATAAGTTTTATCAGCGGTTGGAAGTGGGGTGCCTTTAGGGAAAAGTTGTTTAACTTTTTTCCCTTCAATAAGGATGGCTGCGCCTTCCAAATCGGTGTCAGGAGAGATGAGGTGACAGTTGGTTAAAAGAATGGTTGACATAATGTAATCCTTTCGTCGATTAGAGTGTTTTGGTTATGAAAGTTCATCGATTTTTTTACTTAAATGGCATAACATAAAGAATATTCCACCGCCCATGATAAATATAATAGATGGAGAGATTGCCGTAATCATAAAATAGAGTTTTTGCCATAACTCTACCCCTTCGATTTGGAGCATAATCACTACGCCACATGGACCGAGTGCGATTCCTGCAATAATCATAATAATGCCGATGAGGTACCATGAAAAACGGTAGGTTTTTTCATAATAGTTGTAAACAATTTGATCTGCCCATGTATGTTGTGCAATATGATCAGTGTTTTTGTTTCTCTCAACAGATTCAGTTTTGACTTCATCCTTTTTTTCATTTGGCACTTGTGTTGATCGCATTGAACGACGTTGAGTTTCGCCTTCTACTTTGAGAATGATACTGTGTTTACATTCTGGACAAGTGAGTTTGTGATTTCCTTTTCGACGTTCGTAATGAAATTCATACTTACAATTAGGACAAGTGATTTCAGCAATGGGTGGACTTCCTGTTAATTGAGTGCTTTGCATGTTTTATTCTCCATTTTACATAGGTTTTGTATAAACATAATTTACCACCTTTTTAGCGAAAAGTCAACC
>CAZIVM010000004.1:0-45829 GCA_964542845.1 uncultured Victivallales bacterium | reverse complement strand
AGATGTTAAATGATAAAAGGGTGTTAATTTATCAAGAAAATTTATTTTTTTTGTTGAAATAGGTTGCGTTTTAAAAACATCGTATTATATTAATAATATAGAAAAGCGAGATTAATGCCTAAGTTATACAGGAGAAAATATGTCGGAGTCAACTATAGAACGTGCAACTTGTCCGCCAACCTACATCGGTGCAAGTATTGTGGCCTCATTATTGGGTGGTTTTGTAATAGGTATCATTGCCATTTATTTGGGGTATCGTTGCGAATTTGCTTATTTAGAGGGCGATGATGAACGTGCAGCACAATGGGGAAATCTTGCTAAAATCTTTTTTGGTGTCACCTTGATTTTTGATATCTTCTTATGGACGGGTATCTTTAATTGGATCTTTCACGCATGAATTATGATTTTGTTATTGTTGGGGGAGGTCCTGCAGGGAGTACGTTAGCACGTTTGCTCGCAGATAAATATAAAGTGCTCCTCCTTGAACAGCGAAATTTGGATGCCCCATGGCAGAATGGACAATGGCGCAAAGCGTGTGGCGGACTCCTCTCGCCAGCCGCTCAGTATGAACTCGCTGAGATGGGTCTCTCTGTTCCTGCAGAGGTCTTAGAATCTCCTCAACCTTTAGCTGTTCAAGCGGTTGATTTGGATGAGGGGACAACCCGTGTGTATCAACGTTTTTATACGAATATTAATCGAGAAGCGTTTGATCGTTGGCTTTGGGGACTTGTTCCGACACAGGTTGATAAAAAATCAAATGCAATATTTTTGTCGTATCACCCGAATACACAACGGGTAACTTATAAACAAAACGGACTCTCCTTTTCGGTAGAAACACGTTATTTAGTGGGGGCAGATGGGGCAACGTCAAAGGTTCGCCAGAGTGTGAATGCACCCATCACGAGCTGGGATCGCTATATTTCAATTCAAACATGGCATAAAACCGCCTGTGATGTTCCTTATTATGGCGCTTTTTTTGCTAAAGATGTTACTGATTTTTATGGATGGAGTATTCCGAAAAAAGAGGGGCAAATTTTTGGCGTTGCGATTCCTGTTGAACGCAATAATCCGCTTGAAAAATATAAAACATTTTTGCGTAAGATTGAGGAAAAAGGGATTGAGGTCGGCAAACAAATTCGTAGAGAAGGAGCCATCATTATTCGTCCGACGCATCGCGCAACCGTTTGTGCAGGACAGGGGAATATATTTTTGATTGGCGAGGCGGGTGGTTTTATAAGTCCGAGTTCAGCGGAAGGGTTTAGTTATGCGTTTCGTACGGCAAAAGCGCTAGTTCGTTCTTTTGAAGATACGGAAAACCCTGATGCACAATTTTATAGTCATATATGCTGGAAACTACATTTAAATTTATGGATGCGTCGTTTCCGTTCGCCGATACTTTATACCCCATTGCTTCGTCGCCCCATCATGACGTTGGGCGTCGGTGCGATTCACTAGGAGATACAACATGTCTTTGTTAAACACGATTATTCACATGGATAAAACGCAACGTAATTATAAACGCTTTATGCATGTTGTGGGCGTAATGAGTCGGTATGGTTTTGAATCACTTTCTGCGATTGAATCCAAAAACAAAATTCTCTCTTTTATTCTGAGCCGTCGAAAAAAGAAGCCGTTAGAGCCTTTAGCGGTTCGTTTCCGCTTGATGCTCCAAGAGCTAGGTCCTACTTATGTAAAGCTGGGGCAGATTCTTTCAACTCGACACGATTTACTTCCGAAGTCATTTATCGACTCATTGAGTAAGTTGCAAGAACAAGTGGAGCCGATGCCCTACGAAAAGGTTGAAGAGGTGATTGTTTCAGAATTGGGCGGACCCATTAGCGATTTTTTTGTTACGATTGAACGTACACCGATAGGCGCAGCTTCAATTGGTCAAGCGCATAAAGCCACATTGAAAAATGGCGAAGAGGTGATTGTTAAAGTTCAGCGACCTGGCATTTTACATAGTATTGAAGCAGATTTAGAGATTATGCGATATATTGCACATCGTATGACGTTAATGAGTAAGGAATTAGCACTTTTGCATCCTGAAGATGTTATTTCTGAATTTGCGCGGGCGTTGATGCAAGAGTTAGATTACCAAAACGAGGCGGCGAATTTACGACATTTTGCGCAAGTTATTCACAATGATAAGGGGATAAGTACCCCTAAAGTATATGAAGATTTTTGCACGTCAAAGGTGTTAGTCATGGAGTTAGTGCGTGGGGTTTCTGCTTCTAAATTAATGAAGGATAAAGATTTACGCGTAGACTATGATTTAGAGATGATTGCTACAAATGCAGCTAATTCTATTTTTTCACAGATTCTTTTAGAAGGTTTTTTTCACGCCGACCCACATCCGGGAAATATTATTATTGGTGACGATAATACGTTGACATTTATTGACTTAGGAATGACAGGGAATATTACCATTCAAGAGCGTCAAACCTTCGTGCGTGCCATTCAAATGATGTTAAAACACGATTATAAACAATTGACGATTCAACTTTTAAAACTTTGTAAATGGGATCCCAATATTGATGCAGATGGCTTAACGCGCGATCTTACTGCGTTTTTGTCGGCCAACTTGTATCGTGAGCCACGCCATATCTCATTAGGAAAAGTATTAGAAGAAATTTTATCGTTAGTTCGCATCTATCATCTTACACTTTCTCCGAACTTATATTTAATGTTTAAAGCATTGATTACTGTTGAATCCCTCGTTAAAACATTCCATCCTAATTTGGACTTTATTGGCATGATGCGTCCTTTTGTGCGTCGCTTAAAATTGCGTGCGTATTATCCACGTCAATATATTGAACAAGTGGTTGATCAACTCCCCGATATGGTGAATGCGGCAACGGACATGCCTCGTTTGGTTCATACGATTATGGAACGTGTTTCTGAAGGTAAAGCTTCGATTCAATTGGAACATAAAGGACTTGATAATTTGCAAACCACTTTAAAGGCCGTCAGTGAGCGTATTGCATTTGCCATTGTATTGGCTGCGTTGTTGATTGGCTCATCGTTGATTGTGCTGGCTAAAGTGCCCCCTTACATTGCCGAAGATTTGTCGCTTTTTGGCTTTTTGGGCTATTTATTTGCTGGTGTGCTTGGCTTTTTAATGTTGGTCGACTTCCTCAAAGATCGAAAAAAATAATTGCAAGTTTTTTCTAAGATTTATAAATTGTAACTTGTTGATTTGCGAATAGGCTATCATCTCTTGTTTTAAAATAAAAAACGCCGAAGTTAAACCTCGGCGTGAAGAAACAGAACCCCTGTTGCGATTAAGAGCGGGGGCCTCTGGGTGGACGTGATCCACCAAGTGGACGACGTGGACGATCTTCTTTAGGAAGTGCTTCTTTAATTGAAATTGCACGGCCATCAACTTCTTTGCCTGCCATCTCTTCAATTGCTTTCACACCTGCTTCGCGGTCTGCCATTTCGACAAAACCAAAACCACGGCTACGACCTGTTTCACGGTCGTGGATAACTTTTGCTGATACAACTTCGCCCATTTCTTCAAATGCGGCTTTAAGGGATTCATCTGTAGTTGCGTAGGCAAGGTTGCCTACAAAGAGATTCATACTCATACTTTTCACTTTTCTTTCTACTGAGTTCTGTTATGCTTCGATTTCATACCAACCCAGTTTTGAAAGATTGAGATGAAACAATATGCTTAATATAATTTTCAAAATCACAAATGCAAATCAAATTACAAAATATTTTTGAAATTATTTGATTAATATGGAGTTATAAGTTATTAAATTCATAAAAAAGTCTCTTTTTTTATAATTTTCATCAAGAGATGTTTCTTAAGACGTTTTAAAATTTCAAAAAAGGTGATTTTTTTTCAACTGGAAACTTTACCGCATAAAAAGTTGTGTTTTTTTTTGTAGAGTGTGAGAAAAAGGGTGGAAATTTCGCGCGTAAGCGTGTATATTATTAAATATTATATAATGTCGTAAGTCAAAGTCTTAAAATATATGGAGAATCTAACCATGTCTTTCCAACAAACTCTTCAAAAAACAGTTCGATGTTCAGGGGTGACCCTTCATAGTGGCGTTCAAACGCTTCTTTCCTTGTGTCCGGCTCCTGAAAACACAGGAATTATTTTCCGTCGCACAGATATGCCTAACTCCCCCTCTATTATTGCGAATGCACGTTTTGTGACTAATGTCGAGCGCGCAACAACGTTGGTGGCTCCTCCTACGGATCCGAATCAAATGCCTGCAATGGTCACAACTGTTGAGCACGTTTTAGCAGCATTACACGCTTCTCAAATTGATAACTGTATTGTGGAAATGGATAATATTGAACCCCCTATTATGGATGGTTCTGCCCTTCCATATATGGAGATGATTCAAAAAGCGGGTATTCAAACCCAAACCGCTCCTGCGAAATATTTTGAAGTGAAAGCGCCTATTTATTTTGAAGTGAAAGATACGATTATGGCTATTTTTCCTGCAGATGAACTCAAGATTTCTTGTACGATTTCTTTTGGTGCATCGATGATGGATACGCAATATCTTTCAACGGTGGTCACGCCTGAATCTTTCTTAAAAGAACTCTCACCTGCACGCACGTTTTGTCAATTCCAAGAGTTGGAATATCTTTATGCGGCAGGTTTAGCGCAAGGGGGAAGTATTGATAATGCGTTGATTATCAATGGAAGTTCCATTATTAGTCGTGACGGACTCCGTTTCCCCAATGAGTTGGTGCGTCATAAAATGCTCGACATCGTGGGCGACCTCTTTTTGGTGGGTGCGCGTGTTAAAGGGCATGTGGTTGTGGTTAAACCCGGGCATCCCACAAATGTGAAACTCGCGCAAATGATGTTACAATCTTTATCATAAATATTTATAAATTAAAACTTTAGGAGATTTTCTCATGACTCAAATTTTATCTTACAATGATCTTTCCGCTAAACTTCCTTATCAACGCCCTATGCTTCTTTTAGATCGCGCTTCAATCGAATCTGAAACGAAAGCTGTTGGTATCAAAATGTTGACAATGGACGAAGCATTCTATCAAGGTCACTTCCCTGGTCAACCCATCATGCCAGGCGTGTTGCAAGTTGAAACCATGTTCCAACTTTCTCAACTCCTTGTACAAGATCAACTTGATCCTGAAAATAAAATGGATGTCTACCTCAAAAAACTTTCACGCATCAAATTTAGAAAACCTGTTTTACCCGGTGATCGACTCCGCATTGAAACAGAACTTCTAAAAATCGAAGATGGCGTTGCAGAGTTCAAAGCTTCTACAACAACGGCATCAGGGTTGACTTCACAAGGAACTCTTTTCATTGCCGTACGTCCTAAAAGTGCACCTACAACTTTTACACCTGCGCATGACGAATTTGATTTCTCTGAAAATGTTTGCATGAATACCATGAAAATTACAGAATATATTCCACATCGTTTCCCCTTCCTCTTTATTGACTACGTTGTAAGTATTGATGGCGGAGATAGCGTCGCGGTAAAAAATGTTTCGGGTAATGAGCCTATGTATGGTGGCTATAAAAAAGACTATCCAGTATTGGCAAGTTCAATTCAAAATGAAATTATGGCTCAAGCGGGCTGTATCAATATGTTGTCGCAACCCCACAATTTAGGCAAAATTGCTTTCTTTACAGGGATCAACGATTTTGAAGCTTTTGCACCTGTATTCCCTGGGGATCGTTTAGTTTGTAAGTTAAATATCCCAGACTTAAATGCACGTATGGGACGCGGTTATGGGGAACTTTTTGTGGATGGCGTTAAAGTCTCTTCGTTAACGATGGGTTATGCCATTGTAGATAAGGATGGCGCACAATGAAAGTAATTCTTCGCATCGTCAATGGCAAAATGGCGGGCGAGTACTGTGTGTTGACCGAAGGCTCAACGCATACGATTGGTCGCTCGGGCGAAGCAGACTGGGCGGTGATTGACGATCAGATTTCACGTTTACATTGCGTGATATGGGTGCGTGATCGCCGTGTATTTCTTCGCGATTTTGGAAGTCGAAATGGTACATTTTTGGGAGAGATGCAACTTCCTCCTGGAGATCGCACGCAGTTTGCGGACCCTACGCAAATTGATTATCCATGGATGCCTGGGGTTCCTTTGATTGTGGGGGATACGCATATTGAGTTGGTGCTTGAACAGCAACCTGATGCGGAACGTCCTGCTATTAAGATTACCACTCCGGGTGTTGCCGCGGCCCCACAACCGATGATGCAACCTCAAATGATGACGCAAGAACAATATGCTCAAATGTCGCCTGAACAGCAAATGGCTTATCAGCAACAATTGTATGCGCAACAGCAAATGCAGATGCAACAACAGCAAATGCAACAAGGTCAGATGCAAATGCAACAGCCACAAATGCAAATGCAGATGCAGCAAGGGCAAGTCCCTTATACCCAAGCGTTTGTGCAACAACAGTTGATGACGCCTCAGCAACCTACGCAACCGATGACTGCAACTCAGCCAGGAATTCGTTTAGGCAATTTGGCATCAGCAACTGGCGCCTTATCCAGTGGCCCTGTTAGCACCAATACAGGATCAATGAGTTCGGGTAAATTAGCGCGTCCTGTGAATAAATTAACGATTAAGCCTATTCCTTCGGCAACGACAACAGGAAATATTGCTAAAACTAAAATTACAATCAACAAAGGGCCAAGTAGCGAAACGAACCCTGCCTCTGGTGAAACAGGTACAGTTCAACGCAAAACATTGGTTCTTAAAAAGAAAAGTTAAGTTCAATGATACACAAAGTTAAATTCTTTAATACCATGAGTCGTCAGCTCGAGGAATTCAATCCGATGGTTGAAGGCGAAGCTAAGATGTACACTTGCGGGCCTACCGTATATAATTTCGCACATATTGGAAATTTTCGCGCGTATATTTTCGAAGATTTTTTACGTCGCACCCTTTCATATTGTGGCTATAAAGTGACGCAAGTGATGAATCTTACGGATGTAGACGATAAGACCATTCGTGATTCAATTGCTGCCAACACGCCATTGCGTGATTATACCCAACAATACAAAGATGCTTTCTTTGCTGATTTAAAATCTTTACATGTTGAACCGGCTGAGTTTTATCCTGCCGCAACGGATCATGTCCCAGAAATGATTGATATTATTCAAGTGTTGATGGACAAAGGGATTGCGTATCAAGCCGATGATAAATGTGTTTATTTCTCAATTGCAAAATTTCCTGCATACGGAAAGTTGGCGCATATTGATTTGGAAAATCAACGTGCCGGGGTTCGTATCTCGACAGACGAATATGAAAAAGAGTCTGTGGGTGATTTTGCGTTATGGAAAGCATGGGATGAGAAAGATGGGGATGTCTGCTGGGAGAGTCCTTGGGGAAAAGGGCGTCCGGGCTGGCATATTGAATGTAGTGCGATGTCGCAAAAATATTTGGGCAAGACTTTTGATATTCACACGGGTGGGGTGGACAACATGTTCCCGCATCATGAAGATGAGATTGCACAATCTGAGGCAGCCAATGGCTGTAAGTTTGTCAATTATTGGATGCATAATGAGCATTTAATTGTTAACGGCACAAAAATGTCGAAATCGTTGGGCAACTTTTATACAGTGCGTCAACTTTTAGAACAAGGGTTTTCAGGGCGTGAAATTCGTTGGGTGCTTTTGGGCGCGCATTACCGTAAAAAACTCAACTTTAGCCTTGATCTTCTCGAAAAATCACGCGAAACATTACGTCGATTTACCGACTTCTTTGGTCGTTTACGCGAACAAAATGCTTCTGAAACCCATGTTTCGGATACTGAAAAGTATTTGGCGGATGCACGCGCAACTTTTATCGATGCAATTGCGGACGACTTAAATGTATCTGAAGCACTTGCCGTCATCTATGGCTTGCTTTCTGAATTTAATAAACGTATGGATCAAAACAATCTTTCCAAACGTGAAGCTGATATGGTTTTAGATATCTTCCGTGATTTTGATCGTGTGTTTGCGGTGTTTGATGTAGATGCTTCGAATGAAATCGAAGTCCCTGCAGACGTTATGGCACTCGTTGAAGAACGTCAAGCTGCGCGTAAAGCGAAAGACTTTAAACGTTCGGATGAAATTCGAGATCAACTTAAAGCGCAAGGGTGGATCATTGAGGATACCCCTAAAGGGATCCGCGTTAAACCCCTTTAATTAAATGAATAACTCCTATTGTTAACAACGTAGGAGTTATTTTTTTGCTCAAGAAGGAGAAACAAATGATGATGAAAAGTTTATGTATGGGCGTTTTGCTTTGTGGCACGTTAACGCTTTCTGCATCCTCAGTGGATAGTGCAATCACATCCACGGATTCAACGATTCAGGTTTTGCCAGACTCTATGTGTGTTTGGGCAACAAAGGTGACATCAACCCAACTCAAAAATCTTTACAAACTCAATGATTCGATGTATCGATGTGAACAACCCAATTCAAAAGAGATGCGTCAGCTTGAGCAACTCGGGATTCGTTCTATTTTGAATTTGCGCGAGTCCCATACAGATAACAGCGAAGCGAAAGGGACATCGCTTAAACTTTATCACTATCGTTGGGCCGCCAGTAAAATATCGGAAGACGACCTCATGCGTGCTATGCGAACCATTAAGTTTGCCCCTAAGCCTATTGTCGTGCATTGTTGGCATGGTTCTGATCGTACGGGAGCTGTTGCGGCGGCGTATCGTATTTGTTTTATGAATTGGAATGTGGAGTCTGCAATCAAAGAGTTAAAAGATGGTCCCTACGGACACCATGAAAGTATTTATCCCAATATTGAACGATTATTTCGGAAAATTGATTGGGAAGTTTTTAAGCAAAAACTTGATCAATATAAAGACTAATCTTTAAAAATGAAAAAGCACCGTGAGAAATCCACGGTGCTTTTTTTGTTTAGTGTTTTGAATTGAGATTAGTTAAACCAGCTTTTGCGATAAACTGGGATGAAGAGAATATCTACGGCGTCGGTCTCTTCTTCGGTTTCTACATGACGGAACATGCGATACATAAACCCAAAGCGGGAACTTTTTTCGTCTGCTGAACGATCCCAGTTAATAAATGGAAACGATACAAGGTTTTTGCTCCCATCTTTATTCTTTTTATAGCGATAAAGTTCACGGAAGATGCGTGTAGATGCACTTTCAACTTCGCCATCTTCGCCATCTGAAATAACACTTTGATGACTATACACGAAGCCCCCTAAAAGGCGTTCATCAATGTTGACTTTCTTCGTTGTTTGATCGATATCTTTCCAATATTGATAGAACAAAGAGAGTTGCTCTTGATTGCCATTGGCGTAGTCCATATCACGGAAGAAAAAGAGGAGTCTGTTTTTCGTAAATTCGGGATTGTACATATAATTATACAAACCAAAGAAAATATCACGATCAATATGAGAATAGGCTTTAGAATCTTGATTATAAATAGAATTTTCAGAATAGAAAAGATGCCAGAAGAGTTGTTTTTGAATGTTCAAAGAATTGGGGAGCGCATAATATTTTTCAGCCGCTTGGGTATAGAACCAGAAAAGTGAAGCTTCATCATATTCGCCATTCTGTGTGTAATCTGCGCTATAAAAAGGGAATATGGTATATGAACCATACGATTTTTGTTTATCCATTTTTTGGGTGTAGTCGCTAAAGTAGAAGGGGAATAATACGGTTGAATGTTTGGTATCGATATCAATAACAGGAATGAGTTCAGGATCAAAATTTTCTGCTTCTTTATCATAAACAAGTTGGGTCATGTTATTGGAAAAATATTGAGTTTGCGTATTGAAGAACAATAAAATATTCCAACCTTCTGTGAGAGAGCTGTTGCGTACTTCTTTGTATTTGGTGACTCCTAAAATAGAGGTCCCGGTTTCATAACAGGGTTGATCTGAATCTTTGAATACGGGGATATAATTTGTGTCAACAGTATCATCTTGTGTGTGTGAATGATAGCCTAATCCAAAAATTCCATAGGATGAATTTTTTCGTTCTTCTCGGATTTGAATGTTGGACTGACACGCGAAGAGTCCATCAATTCCAAAGCAAGAACTTTCGGGATAGGAATCGGGATTGACAATGTTCATATTAAACAAGGGGAACGGTAGCCATGATTGACGAATCCCTGGAATTTTAACTGTAGAAAACAGCGGGGTTGCATAATATTCAAAGTCAGGCATATAACCGCAAATGGCTGTTATAAACCCTTCTCTATCCAAGTAATAGAGTGGGGAAAACCATGAAAAATCGAGTCCTTCTCCTTCATCAGCTGTCCAGCCCGCTAAAGGTCCGAGCAACCAATGAGATGATCGTTTCCCCTTTTTCTCGCCCGACACAATTGGAATAATGGAGTTGTAGCTATAGTCGCCATTTTCTTGAGTGCTTCCCCAGGCAAGCAGACTCAACCAGTGTGCTGTATTTTCGAGTTTATCACGCGTATGGTAGTAGATGGGAACGAGCCAATGATCGATTGAGGTTGCGGATTCATCGCGTCCCCACATCCCGAACAAGGCGAGATCAGTGGTGTATTCGCTGTTAAGATAATCTTCGGTGTGAAGGTAGAATGGATGACACCAATAACCGCTGAGTTGACTATCAAAGAAAGAGTTTCCGCAAAGTCCTAATAAGAAGTTATTGCGTGTCGCGCGGTTCATATTTTCGCGGTAGAGAAAAGGGAGCGCCCATGTGGTATTGTTCTTTTCATCGCCAGTGTAACCGCCTAAACCCACTGCCGTAATGAGTGTTTCATGATCATCTTTTTTGCTTTTGGAATGGAAGTAGGCAGGGAACAACCAATTGAGGATTTCGTTTTCATCTTCATCACGTCCCCACATGGCAAGGAAAGAGAGTTGGGTATTTTGATTGGAGTCGACATAATCTTGTGTGCTCATCCAGAAAGGATGACACCACATGCCAGAAAGTTTATCTTTATAGAATGAGTTTCCAAACATACTTAATAAAAAGTGATTGCGCACTAAATCGCTATCTTTTGTGCGTAAGAGGAAGGGTAATGCCCATGTGGTATGCTCTGTGTCGGTTCCTGCTTTACCTCCTAAACCCATCATATAAGTCTGCAAGGTCTCTTCAGGTGATGCAAAGTAAGTAAAGAATGGGAATGCCCATGCGGTGGTCTCTTGATGCAGAGAATCAACATCGTAACCGCCTAAACCCAATAAGGTTGTGAAAGTTTTATTTCCTTGTTTTTTCCCTTCGCCTTGACTGTAAAGGTAGAGCGGTGCCGCCCAATGAGTTGTTGATTCTTTCCATGTATTGTAACCTCCTAAACCCAGTATAAAGGTATAGAGTTTTTCATGGGGGGATACTGAATAGGTGTAGAGTGGGAGTCCCCATGAGGTGGTTTCTTGCTTTTTGGAATCGACTTCGTGTCCAAACAATCCCATGAGGGTTGATAGTGAAGTGTAGCCTTCATTTGTTCCGTTCCCTTTTTCGTAGGTATAAAGGGGGAATGCCCAGTTGAGGGTCGATTCGTGATCTGCATCGCGCCCTGCGAGTCCAAAAAGACAAAGTTGAGTGTTACACATGGAGTCGCTTTTATCTTCGGTATGGAGGAAAAACGGATGCGCCCAAAAGCCTTTAAGTTGCTGATCATAATAGGAGTTTCCCACCATGCTCAACAAAAAGTGATTACGTGTAAAGTGATTATATTTTTCGCGAATAAAGAAGGGGAGTACCCAAGTATCGTATTCGCTATCGTTGCCATCAAAACCTGCGAGTCCGACGGGTGCCCACCATGAGGTAGATGGGAGAGCGCTATATCTGTTTTTCTCATAGAAAAAGAGCGGTAAAAATCCTGTTGCATACTTACTATCAGATGATTCTGTACGCCCCATAAGCATATACGAATGTTCCGTTTTATATTTATCCTTTTCATAGAAGTAGAGTAACGGTAAAATACAACCCGAACTGCTTGTGGGACTCGACGAGTAACCCCCTAAGAGGGTATAGAAAATAGACGCCGTATCGACATTATCTGTTTTAGAGTAGAAAAGCGGAAAAATGAACCCTTTACTTTGAGTAGGCGTTGTGCTGTAACCGCCCAAAAGCGTGTAGAGTTTTGAAACGGAATCAGTCTCGTTGGTGTGGGAAAGATAGAGTGGCGCAAACCAATTGTAGGTTTCTTGAGGATAGAGCGCTGCCCCTGTGAGCCATGCGAAAGTGTAGATGCGTTCGCTATCCAAATCGTCGCGGTAGACAAAAGGACGTAGCGCCCAGCCCACATCGTTGGATTCATAGAGTGGCCAAAAGATCGACATGGTTGGCGGGCGCGACATGGCAAATGGCCATACATTAAAGTCGGCGGGCGGCAAACTCTCCTCGGTCATACGTTGAACACGCACGGCGCGTTTATCGGTGGCCTTGACAATTTTGCCCTCTTTGGTGTAACCCACATTATAAGAGCCTGTGTAAAGGGGAGTGCTTTTCATCACATTGGCAGAACACCCCACGAATAATAATGTGATACACGAAAGTGCTAAAATTCCTAAAATGCTTTTTTTCATAAGTTCTCCGTTAAATGATATTTGTATGTGTTAATATTAATATACACGCGCTTTAGGGAAAATACAAATTGAAACATATATTGATCTTTAATGTTCATAATCTATCGACTCGATAAAAATTTATTTAAATTTGAAAATTATTATTTGTGTTGTATATTAATGTGAACTTAAAAAAATAAATATAATCTACGCAAGGAGTCTGTTATGATTAAACGGTTTTTTTCTAATTTTATGTTGTTTATTATGGGGGTTATCTTTTTTGGCGCTGGAATTTTTGCATCGTATTTAGCTTATTTTCAGCCTAAAGAACAGTTGAAATGGCCCACGATTGAAGCGGTCGTTATCACCCAAAAACCACTCCAAGATTTGGATGTCATGATTGACGATGCTGGAGATGTAACTCCAAAGTTGAGTTATGCGTATGAGGTAAACGGCACACGCTATGTCTCTGACAACTGGGGGGATGCGATTCAAAATTATTCAGAAGATGCTCGTTTATTTAATGAAAATTATAAACCGAATGCAAAAATAAAGTGTTACTACAACCCCAACGATCACGAATACGCTAAAATTTATATTAAAGAGCATTCCGCATGGATTTTGTGTTTTACGCTTCTTTTTTCTGTGGTTGGTGGAGGACTTTTAATTTATTTTTTTCGTATTGTTGCTGGAAAAGTCGATCCCAATAAAGCAACAGAAACTTATGATGAATATGATGAGGAAGAAGAATATGAAGAAGATGCAACTGACGCTATAAATGAAAATCCAATCACATCTGCCATTGGAAAAATAAAGATTAATGGTCGCAGCGTTAATAGTCTGGGTGCACTCATCGGAATGAGTGTTTTTGTCCTTATTTTTCCAACCGTTTATATTATTTTCTTTATCTATCCCTTTTTCTCTGCGAAACAGTATGATTCATGGATTCAAACCCCTTGCACGATTTTAGAATCGAAAGTGATTCATTCGGGTTCAGGTAAAAACCAATCTAGTAAAGCGCAAATTAATTATCGTTATGAAGTCGATTCCAAAAGTTATGGAAGTGGAAATGTTGCCGTATCTCACATGAATAGTAGTGGTTATGTGCATCAATATCCGAAAGGGGCGACTCGTCATTGTTATTATAATCCAGAAAATCCACAGGATGCAATTTTAGTTCGCGAATATCATTTTGATTCTTCAATGGTTCTTTTTGGATTATTTTTTTGTGGGATCCCGCTTGTGATTCTTGTGATAGGGGTTTTCCAATATTGCAACCGAAATAAGAAAAACTCATCGAGAAAAGGGAAAAAGAAAAACGTATCTCCTACTGGACAAAAAATTGCGAATATGATGATGAATGTGGTGAATAGTGCGGAGCTCCTTTCTAAAGATGACACTGTTCAAAAAGTGGCTCATCATGCTAAACATGCCTTTTCATTGATTAAGGTCATCACTTCTATTCTTCCGCTTATTTTTGTAGGACTCTTTCTTTTAGGGATGTTGAGTGCGGTACTTCCTGATAACATTGGTGAATATTTTTATGAACCCATTCAGGGGAAAATCACGAAAGTTGAAGATGAGGTTAACGCAACCATTTCGTATGAAGTTGATTCAGAAATTTATACAATTGTTTGGAGAAATAGATGTTTAGATGAGCAGGAAATTGAAGTTTTCCAAAAACAATATCCTGTCGGCACAATCAAACAAATTTTTTATGATGTGAGTTCTCCCGAACGCGCCACGATTGAAAAACCTAAAACGCAACGTCTCATAATTGCTTTGATTATCATTGCAATATGGATTGGGATTTTGGTTCGCGTTATTTTTATTATTTGTAAAACGATTAATGAGACACGTGCTCCTGTGCCCGAGTCGAAGAAATTAGATGGCGATGAGTATCGCAAATACTAAGTTAAATCAAAAAATGCAGTTCACATTGATCGAGATTCGTCGATATTTGTTTAAGCGTATCGTGTTAGTGTGAACGCACTTTTGAAATTTGATGTGCAGGCGGCGCGGATATAATTTTCGTGCGCGGTGGCTGACTCTCCGTGAGCCAAACATTTCCGCCAATGACAGAGTCGTCGCCAATGGTGATATCGCCAAGAATGGTTGCCCCTGCATAGATGGTCACATTTTTACCGATGGTGGGGTGTCGTTTTGAACCGCGAATTAATGCGCCCCCTTCGTCTTTAGGGAAACTTAACGCTCCCAGCGTAACCCCTTGGTAGATTTTGACGCCTGCGCCAATGACTGCTGTTTCGCCTACAACAACACCTGTCCCGTGATCGATAAACACGCCATCGTCAATATGCGCGCCGGGGTGAATATCAATCCCCGTGGTACTGTGCATAATTTCGGTCATCATTCGTGGAACAAGCGGAACTTTTTGGTGATAGAGAATATGAGCGAGGCGTTGAATGGTCAACGCTTTGAGCCCGGGGTAACTTAAGATCACTTCATCATGTGTGACGGCTGCAGGATCGCCATCGTATGCGGCTTTAATATCTTGTTTAAGTGTCTCTCTAAGTTTAGGAAATGCACGCATAAAAACACGGACAATCTCCGTGGCTCTTTCTTGAATTTCGCAAGTGATACACTGTTCGCCTTTGTATTTACAGATATATTTAAGGCATTGAAAAATCATGTGATAAAGTTGTTCGTCAATACGATAAAGTATGGGATGAATCGCTGCTTCAAGGCTTGTCTCACCATGATATAAAGGTTTATAAAAACCGGGCAAAAGCACTTCAATTAAGTCGTTGATAAAGAGTTGAACTTCGGCTTGTGTGGGGAGTTGATTTTCTTTATCGGCATTCACGCCTATGCGATCGGCATAGGAGGGTGTCAATTGATCGAGGACTTCTTTTAGAAATTCGGGGCTAGGTTGACGATATTCGCCATTTTTATCACAGCTAAAGCAGGGGCTATTCAACATTTTGAACCTGTTCTTTCATTCGTTCAATTTCGGTTTTGAAATCGACAATATCATTCATCACTTCCACATGTCCTGTTTTGTTGCCCAGTGTCGTAATTTCGCGTTGCATCTCTTGAACGAGGAAATCGAGCTTTCGTCCACAATGTGGATGTTCGATAATGGATTTAAACTGTTCAATATGGCTATGGAGTCGGACACACTCTTCTGTGACATCTGCTTTCTGCGCTAAGAAAAAGATTTCTTGTTCGATTCGAGCAGGATCAATGGGGGTGCTTAACTTCAAATTATCAATTTTATCTAATACTTTTTGGCGTAATTGAGCATTAATTTCTTCAAGTTTATCACAAATTTTGCCAATCAATATTTTGAGTCGATCTAACTGTTCATTAAAATATTTTTTAAGGGCATCCCCCTCGGTTTTACGCATCAAATTAAACGCTTCAATCGCTTCTAAAAGACCCATCTTAATCTCTTTTTGTGCATTTTCGATGTCGATTTCAGGCGGTGGCACTTCAGTAATCACGCCGGGGATTGATAAAATATCGCTGGCAGAAACAGGCGCAACTTCAACACTTTGTGCAAGTTTTTGATTGAGCGCAGGCAAAGTTTCGACAAGGGTCTCTAACAATGATTGATTGATTTGATAATTTTGTTGAACGGCTTGCGCATTCATGCAAGGTTCGATTCTCACCATTAAGTTGCCACGCAATACATGATCTGAAAGCGTTTGACGAATCAATGTTTCGGCAAAAGAGAGTTTGTTGGGGATGTTTAGGCGCACGTCTAAAAATTTGCGATTGACGCTTGATATCTCAATTTTATATGATTGTTGAATCGCGGGAATGGCAAATGTGCCACGTCCAAAACCTGTCATGCTTTTCATTACATTATTCTCCAATCAACGCTTTGCGCTGTTCTTCTTCTGTCCGAATTTCACCAAAATTACGAATCGGTTCCACTTGAGGAATAGCTGAACGCGGGCGAATTTTTGCTTCTACAATGTCGATTTTTCCGAAGTCGGGGGTCGCGAATAGGGAGACGCAAAAGACGTCGTTCGGATATTCTCCGCGCCACAACATGCTATACTCTTGCATATCGTCAGGACAATCCGAGGCGGGTAAGTAACGTGTTGGAATCACTGTCGGTGGCATAAAACGCACGCGGTTGATCATTGCTTTATTATGATCATCACTTTGTACATCTGCCACTAAATCATCACTGCGTGTATTGTAGATATGCACCACCTCTTGGGTGACGTAAGTGCGAACAATGCGAATGGCATTATATTTCTTATGATCGCCAAAGACAATGGGGCGACGCACAGCGCGTAATGGATCAAAATAGCGTAACGATTGACGCGCCGTTCCAGAGACAATGATTACTTCATTTGTATTCGGCAAAATCCATACAAAATTGGCATAATACATACTGTTCTTTTGATCTTTATAACTATTCAAGCTCTCTTCATTTCCCATGGGAGCACCGACCATGGTGTTAAAAGAAATTTGCGAAGTAACCCCTGTTCTTAAAAAGAGGGGGGAGATAAAAAGTTCGGGTTGAGAGAAACGCACATAGTTGAGCTGGTTTTCGTTTAAATCCAACAAATCTTCCATCACCATTTCTCTCGCTTTATCAAGCGCATTACGGTGATTTTCGCGTTCGCTAATACACGATGTGCCGATAAATATCATCAACACCAACATCAAGACTATATATATTTTTTTCATGTAAAACTCCATATTCGTTTATTATTATATTATAATAATATACTCCAATTTTTCATCGAATCAAACGTTATCGTATGAATTTTAAGAAAACTTTACACTTAATTTGTGCTTTGCGGATGAATGATTGAGAGTGCATCGCCATAACGCCCCTCAATTTTTTGATTGTCATCCCATGCAACATTGCCATGAATCCATACGCGTTTCACGCCTTGTGCAAGTTGATGTGGGTTTGCAAAGTCGGCTTTGTCTGTAAAATTTTCTGCATCGAAAAGCACTAAATCTGCAATATAACCTTCTACGAGACGTCCGCGGTTTGGAATTTGAAAAATTTGAGCGGGGAGTGCCGACATCTTCGCAATGACCGTTTCAAGTGAATGGGTTTGACGCGCTGCATGAAAAAATTTAGGAAATGATCCCCATCCACGTGGGTGAGATCTTCCCATTGAAAAATCGATGGGTTTTACATTTTCATCAGAACCGCAACACACATTTTTAAAGCCGATAATTCGGTTCATATTTTCAACACTCATCCCACTAAATGTGCCAAGGGCATTGATGCTATCTTCGCGTAATATTTCGCAGAAAATTTCGGCACAGCTTCGATTTTCTAACTCGGCAATTTCCTCAAGCATCTTTCCTAAATAAGGTTGATATTTACCGACGCGGGTATCTGCAAGACGAATCCCAACCCACGTTTCACGTTTTTGCATCACGTCTAATACCGTTTTATATGTCGCTGGATCTTGCAGAATATCTTGAATTTTGGCATCGCTAAAATCACCCCACGGTTCGGGCAAAATAATCGAAAGAGAGGTCATTCCCTCGGTATAAGGGTAACGATCCGCGCTGAGTTCAAAGGGGTAATCGGTGCGTGCAAACTGTTTCTCAAGGGCATCTATTTTGTGCCAATTATGTTTTAGTGCGGTTTTAAGATGGCTCACATGACACCGTTTAATACAACATTGCGTGCCGAGTTTTAAAAATTCTTCGAGCGATTCTAGGAGTTGATCGCCTTCACTACGCAAGTGCGCTGTCAAGGTTTTCTGACTCATCCCTAAAGGCTTTAACGTTTCAATAAGCTCGGACTCTGTTGTAAATTTTCCTGGAATATAAATCAAACCCAACGAAACCCCTGCACATCCTTGGTCAAGCGCATCATTTAATAAGAGTTTCATCGTTTCAATATGCGTTTCATTCGGGAGGATGTTTTCATAACCGAGCACGGCAGCGCGGAGCGTGTTGTGTCCGAGTAACGAGACAAGATTGACCCCAGGGCGGAGTTGACGCAGTTTTTCGGCATAGTCTGAAAACGTTTTCCAAGAAAGGGTGACTCCATATTGTTGGTATCGCTTTTGCAACGCTTCTTGATTTTTGGGCGTTACAGGGAATGGACTCATTCCACAATTTCCGCACACGACCGTTGTAATCCCTTGTGCAAGTAGCTCAGTGGCTTCGGGCGCAATGAAAATCGGGACGTCTGAATGAGAATGCGTATCAATAAATCCTGGTGCAAGCACATGACCCCCTGCATCGAAGGTATCATCAAAATCTTCAAGCGGAAACGTTTGCTCTCCTATATAACTAATACGCCCTGAATCATTGATAATGAGCGACCCCATGAATGGGAGATTTTCTCCCCCATCCACGATGTAAGCATTATAAATTAATGTGCTCATTTTTTAGAGAATTATTCCATTTCAGTTGGCATTGAAACTGGGGGTGGAACTTTGGCTTTTTTGCTGATTTTAACAATGCGTTCTTTTCCGATACGATTCACCACCATGCGTACTTCATCTGTCGCTTCAGATAACGCTTTTTTGAAATCTTCGACATTAAAGATATCTTTATCGTTGATGCGTGTAATGCGTTCAAAAGGTTTGAGTCCTGCAACAGATGATTTTCCACCCATCGTTAAATCGCAGATGATGACCCCAGGATCTGTTTCTTTAAGATTTAAGTACTTACGCACTTCATAAGTCATATCTTTGACCGTTAATCCAATGTTTTTGCTACGAATACGTTGTGCGGTTTCAAAAGAGGGTTTCCCTTCTTCAAGCGTCAATGGAAAGGTGAGATACTCCCCAGCACGGAACACCGTAATATAAATCATATTATTGGGGCCAAGCTCAGAAAGTTTTTCAATAAATTCGTTGGAAGTTGGCGGGAAGGGAGATGGAATTCGTGAATAGTACATTTCAGGAATTTGTTCTAACTTATCCCATGGGAAATCGCCTTCGAAGTCGCGACGATATCCAAGGCTAATCTCTAACGTTTGGTTAGGATTTGTCCCCCAAGAAACAAGAATATCATCCACTTTGATTCCCGCTTTTTGTGCTGGCGAACCTTCGTAAACATCAGCGACAATGGGGTTGGATGAACGGCTCTTCGATTCAAACCCTTTAATTTTAGCCAATGTATCGTCTAATGGACGCAAATCAATTCCCATCCAAGGTTCGGGGAGAGGGCGTTTGTTTTCTGTCGGAACATTGCAACGGTTTTCAAATTGCGTGTAATGATCCAACATTTGGGTAATAACACTGGCTTGAAGAGGCAAGCTATTGCGTGAGGAGTAGCCTGTTTTGTATATGGGGCTATTCATAGGAAATGAGAGCGCCAAAACTTCGCCTTGTCGATTCATCACCAGTTGCGCTTCACGGAAACGTGGATAGGCACATGGGGTTTCGCCATAAGTGAATTGTTCAAAATCAACATTGGTGTAGTCTGCTGAAAGTAAACGACGATTATTCACGCTTGAAATTTTAACACCAATAAATTCACTCCACTCGTTCATTGGGAATTTGGTATTCCATTTTTGCGTTTTGGCTGGGAGGTTTTTGAATTTTGCAATCATGATTCCCCAATTACGCAAATTGGCAACAAACTCCCCTTTGAATTCATCCCCATTAGGGGCAATGGCAGTAATACCCGTAAGAGTGGCTGTATGTTTAGGTTTGAGTTGATGTGCGATAGCTAAATACGACTCTCCGTTTTCTTTTTTGAACGTAATGCCGTAGGTTTGAAACTCCGATTGCATATCCCATGAATTCATTTGTTCTTGGGTCAATTTAAGATTGAGGCGAACGGCAAACAAAGTGCTGTCCAAATGATTTTTAGTTTCGTCTAATTTTCCATAAAAACTTTTGGCATCTATCCAGTTTTTCCACTCATGATAGAATTGAACCTTTTGTGAATCTAGCGAATTGGTGGATGCAAATGTAAGTGAATAAGGGGATCCGTCGCGACTCAAAATCAAAGAGGGTTCGCCACAAATATAGAATGTTTCATTTGGATTTTGAAATAAATAAATGCCGTTGCCAAATAATTTTTCTTTGAAAAATAGGCGTTTTGTTACGGGCAAGAAGCTATAGGAACGCTCAATATGGGGTTCGCCTTTAACAAATTGAAGGGGTTCGCCTCCAATAGATTTTTCAAGGAGAAGTTGAGTTGCCGTATTAGAGAGTTCGAATGCAGAAATATCTGCCATTGAACGCAAGGCAGGGGAGTCGATAGAAACGGCCTCTATATAGGCAATATATTTAGGATCTACTTTTAAGTTTTTAGTGACAACTTGGGTGTCACTTACCAAATAACCGAGTTGGATTAAAGGGGTTTGTGTGGCAACAGGATCACCATTAAGATAAGACGCATTGTAATCGGCAGAAATACGGGGTTCCT
Organism: uncultured Victivallales bacterium; assembly: GCA_964542845.1. Lineage (GTDB taxonomy): Bacteria > Verrucomicrobiota > Lentisphaeria > Victivallales > CAZIVM01 > CAZIVM01. The sequence goes on along the minus strand of CAZIVM010000004.1, from coordinate 25,001 downwards.
CCCCCTCAAAATTTTTGAGATAGTATTTGACTTGGACAACGGAGGCACTGTACTTATCTTGTATTGAAGATGTTGTTTCCTTTTCGACAGAGGTTTGACAAGCCGTGAGTGCGAATAAACCCATAAGGAGTGCGATTTTTTTCATGAGTATTCCCTTTTCTTTTGGTTGTTGTTAGAAAGCGACTGCACAAAATGAGCAGTCGCTAGCCTGATGATACTTATTGTGTTTGAATGATATTGATTTCCGCAACATTCGCCCAGGGATGCCCTTGAACCGCTGGAGAAACTGCTTCAAATTTGAAGTAGCGCGCTTCAACACTTTTCTTAAACATGTGGCGTTGCGCAACGGGATCTTTGCGAATATAGTGATAATTGAATTTGCCAGCATCGACTTCAGTCCATGTTTTGGCATCATCACTTATGTAGAATTTCCAGCCAGAGACCAATCCGTTGTTGATGTCTGAACGTGGGGTGTAGGTGAATCCGTCGAACTTCATTTTCATCCCCATATCGATGGCAATGTAGTGTGGATAACTCGGTAATGCGTTTTTATAAGCGGTGTGCCAGAATGTTTTAGGATTGTTGTCAATCGCATGTTGAGCCGCCCCTTCACCGGGTTCTTCACTGGAGGCATCGATGGCACGCCATGCTGTACGCGCAACTTGTTTTTCAAAGGTGCGTTCAGTTGCAGGGGTTGCACCTACGCTTACGCCCGCTTCTGCTTCTGCCCATGCAACAACTTTACCGTACTCTAATTTGAATGGAGCGGTATATTTTTGTTTTTTGCCGTCATTGATTTTGTAGAAAAGAGGCGCTTTAGGGGTTGCGCTCACGAGTTCAACATTTAAGTCTTGGTTGCGAGAAATGACCGGTGAATGCGCGATGCGCGTGGGGCCTGTAATCACATTTTGTGCTAATGATTTTGCAGGTGCTTTGCGAATGACAAAACCTAAAGTTGCAGGTGTATTGTAGTGAATATATTGGGGCAATGGACGAGGTCCGCATGAAGAATTACCAATCGCATGTTGGAAACAATCGATGCTGACAAATGTTTTTTCATGTTTGGGGAGTCGATCAATTGAGTTGGCCACAAAGATATCTTTTTCGCTCCACTGGCTGACCGACATATTGAAAGGTTGTTGTGAACATGCAGGGAGAATCTCAAGGATTGGGAATGTATTTTTAGGTGTAGCAATGGTCATATCCGAAACATCCATGCGGTTTCCAGAAGCTTGGGGCTTACTATACTTAGTGAACATCTCTTTAATATCAAAGTGGAAGAAATCCTTGACGGTTCCTTGACAACGGTCGCCATAGCTATCGTAAGGTCCACGCCCAAAATAACGCACATCGGTATAATCGTTGGGCAATTCGAGTGTAAAACCTAAACGTGCCATAACAATTTCAGCACTTTCGGGATTAAAGATAGCAGAAATATTAATTTCGCCTGTTGGAAGAATGGTGTAAGTGAGTCTCACATCGAATTGAACATTTGAATTGATGGTTTTGCAGTTTGCAATCACCCATCCTTTGGGAGACATCTCGTATGAGGCCACCTCTAATTTGATTTGATCAACTTTATTTCTCATCCAGTCGCCTTGGAAAGAACGCCAGTCATTTGCCGTACAAGCGCGGAAAATATTGAGTTTAAGGGGTTGATCAAGAATGGTTTTTCCATCATATTTCAACGAAGAAATTTCGCCTTTCGTAAATACAACTTCAAAATGATCTCCTTTGTATTGCATGCCTGAAACTTGTTTTTTTCCATTTGCATCCGTTTCAAAAAGTGTTTCAGTGCCTTGAGCGAATCCTTTAAATTCAGGGGCAGGGGCACTCTCGATGGGATTACAATCAAAGTATTGCTCCGCAAAAGGTAATTTGGCGCCATTGTATTGAAGTTTTACAATTAAGCCCATCGCTGCTGTGGCTGATTTTGGGAGATCAAATGATTTACTTTCGCCGTACGGAATGGTGATGTTTGAGATTTTTGCAAAGTTATTATCTTTGCCGTTTTCGACACTTTTCCAGCAAAGTATAACATTTGTTAAAGGCTCATGGAATTGCTTGTTGGTGACGGTGATTTTGTTGCCGTTGCGCTCAATTTTTGCAGGTTGGAAGACATATTTCATTTCCAAAGTCTTGGGTGTAATTAAGCGTTCGGCAGTGATCACCCCATTGTCACAAAATGCCCCGAAGTTAGGTAAATCGCCGAACATTCCCCCATAACCGAGGGCATTCCCTGTCAAAGGCGCCACTTTGTATTTTTTCGTTTCAGGATCGTAAACAACGCGTAAAGATTGATCAACGAAATCCCAAATGGCCCCCCCGATAATTCGAGGATGTTTTTCAAACACATCTTGGTATTCTTTAAGATTCCCCATGCCGTTACCCATCGCGTGAGCATACTCACAAACAAAATAAGGACGTTTCGCTTGTTGTTTATTAGTCCCGACATTTTCGAGGTAGTTAATGGTAGGATACATCGTGCTTCCCATATCGGTCCAACGATTAATGTCGCGACCAAAGCGCCCTTCACAGTAGTGAATCAAACGGGTGTTGTCGCGTGCACGAATGGCGTCGGAGGTGGGTTCAAAGTTTTTGCCGTCGCCCGACTCATTCCCCATCGACCAGAAAATAACAGAGGGATGATTTTTGTCACGTTCAACCATATTCATATTGCGTTCAATGTGTGCTTGTTCCCACGTTGGGATTTGGCTCACGTTGGTGTTGGCGCGATAACGGCCTGCATGTTGTTCAACATTGGCTTCGTCGACTACATAAAGCCCGACTCTATCACATAATGTGTAAATATATGGATGGTTGGGGTAGTGACTCGTACGAACGGTATTGACGTTGTGATCTTTCATGATTTTAACATCAAGATCCATAATTTCACGTGTAATTGCGCGTCCCATATCAGGATGTGATTCGTGACGATTCACACCGTTAAGAATTGTAGATTTTCCATTGACGAGAAGTTCTCCTTTGGGGCCAACTTCAATGCTACGGAAACCGATTTCGACTTGCTTGGTGTTAATGACCCCTTTGTCATTCGATAAAGTCAATTGGGCAATATAAAGGTCAGGGCGCTCCGCATTCCATGTTTTAACATTGGGGATTTCGCCTTTGAAATGGGCCATCAAATCTTTATTTGAACCGACGCCGCCAAGTAGAATTTCTTTGGAAACGACAGGCTTAGGACGTTCACGTGTACGATTTTTAGGGATAATTTCGAGTTTGAGTTTTTGACCCGCTTTTACTTCGGTTTTGTTATAGTTATGAACGGCAACTTCGATATCATAAGTCCCCGTTGTGTAGTTATCTTTCAATCCTGCTTTGACAAAGAAATCGCGAATGGAAACACTGTTATCTGAAAAAATGGTAACATCACGGAAAATTCCGCTTAAACGAAAGAAGTCTTGATTCTCAAGATAAGAACCGTCTGTCCAACGATAAACTTCTACCGCAATTTTATTTTCACCTTTTTTGAGATATTTTGTGATGTTGAATTCGTCGGGGGTATAGGAGTCTTCCGCATAACCCACCAATTCACCATTCACCCATACATAAAAACCCGCTTCTACCCCTTCAAAACGGAGAAATACAGGATTTGAACGATCCCAATTGCGTGGAATTTCGAATGAACGAACATAAGACCCGACACTGTTGCGTTCTTTATAGGCCGTCCAGTTTTTATTCGGTTCGGTCATAACAAATGGGGGTTTGCTGATGTTGAACGGGTGCTCTTCGTTGGAATAGATAGGGGTTCCATAACCCGCTAATTGCCAGTTGGAAGGGACTTTGATTGTATCCCATTTGCTCACATCGTAATCAGCTTGATAAAAATCTTTAGGGCGTTCATTTGGAACCATTGCAAAATGGAACTTCCAGTCGCCATTTAATGAAATCATATTGGCATTAGGATCAATCTCTTGCATGATTGAATAGGGCAATGCGGCTGTTGTGCGGGGTTTTTCTGTATTAATGAAATTGATTTTTTCATTTTCCCATTCAGGGGTTTCACCTTCAGCGGCACGTTTAATTTTTTCATTTTCAGGAATTTGAACCGTCTCGGCATAATCTGGACTACTTATGGCGTAAAAACTACACCCTGCGATTAAACCGACCATTGATAAAATTAAGACTTTTTTCATTATGACTCCTTTAGTGTTAATATAAATATCTAAATAATTTTACGAGATAATATACCCTCTAAAAGTTGGTTTTACAAATCGCTTTGTAAAATGAATGATGGAAATATTCAATTTTTTTTTACAAATCATTCGATTTAAAGGTGCCCCACGAACTTTTAAGCACAAAAGTAGCCAAGATTGTCACCACCATATCGTCTAACATTCCGATGCAAGGAATCGCATCAGGGATAAGATCAATAGGCATAATTGCCCAAAATATTGCAATGAGAATTGCAAAAATAATTCGTGGGAAAATAGAGATTCCACTCAATACACTGTTATAGGATGCCATGAGCGGATTCAAGGTTAAAAACATCCCATTTTGATCGCCTGTTAATGCAAGAATGTGGTGTTCATATATGAGCTTTTGAACAATTTCACCACTCATGAGTTTTAACTCCCTCGCAGAATAGGCATGCAGTTTGCCATATTCGCTTTTAACAATCGCGCGAACGGTCTCTTCACTAGCTCGTTTTTCGCGGATTATATGGTCGATTAGACGCAACGTGGTGCGAAGAAAAAGTGAATCTAAATGCGTGCTTTGTCTTAGCCGTTGAATAATGTTTTTATACACGATCACTTTTTGATAGTCGCAATATTGTAAAATTAATCCAATGCACATAAGGGTGAGTCCTCCCGCAAACCACCATGAAAAAGATTGGTTCACGGAATAAATAAGCGTTAGAATCGTGAGTGTAAGAAGTAAGGGGACTTTGACAGCTTTTTTCAAACACAATGTTCCCAAAATGAGAATCAGGAAAATGAGCGTGGCGGGGTGATTAAACATATCGATAATAAAGGTTGGAATCCATCCCATAATCATTTCACCAATGCTTGCAAATCCTACATATTGTGCAAAATGTGTAATGTTCGCCCATATTCCAGAAAGAAACGTGGCATGAGCTGGATCCGCCATTTGTAAGCTTGGATTGCCTAAAATTCGTGCATAAAAAAGCGTGAGAGGACAAATGAGAAGAATTTGAAGTACAAAATTCCCACCCGAAACAGGACCTAATAGGTACATTTCCCATGCAATCGCTGAAAGAATAATAATGGCGGTAAGGATACTAAAAACACCTTGATTATAAGTGAATTGTTCGAAACCAAAAAATGAATCACTCATCATGCACGCGGTCGCGATAACATAGAGAAATAGAACAGCCGCAAATTTCCACGAACGGACTGAATGAATCCCACCATGGAAATAGACGGGTTGCGCTAATATGGCTTCAGTTTGTTGGATTACAGGCGTGATAATTCCTTTCATGGCCGCACCTTTTTCAACTTTTCTTTTTCAATTTCTGTACGGATGAGTCTAATATCTTTTTTAAAACTAAAGTATTGTTTGTTGAAATAACATTGATTACCCCCGAGTGAATTCCAATTTTTATCATTTGTAATAATGTCTATCATGTAGATAATCGCGTTAGATGCGTCAATAGGAAGATTGGGGTTTTTTATAAAAAGCTCATAAGCGTATTCACGATCAATGACCCCTTTGTCTTCTTTGTTATCTCCAAAAACCCCTTGGCTTTCATGGCCTTTGAGCATCCATAGTGCAATTAAATATTGAATGTCTAGTGAAATATCTTCTGGCGTTTTTAAAAGACGTTGACGCGCTTCTTGGATTTGATCTTCCAGTTCATAGCGTTGCATTTTCGTATATTCCCCATTGTAAAGCGTTGTATAGATTGCACGATAGGATGGGAGTTTTTGTGCATTTTCAATCGCAGGGATAAAACGTCCTGGCAGTGCCCACACCAAAAAGAGTCCTATCGTAATTGCAATGATAAATAAGATGATTTCTTTAATGCGAAACGTGTGGGTATCGGCGTCGAGCGTTTCTGTAATCGCATGCGCCATGTCGGGGGTTAGCATTTGTTGGCACTCTTCTTCGACTTGAGACAATGTTTGAATGTTGCGTTCTACTGGTAAGAAGATATTGCCATCTTCCGTATGTAATAATGGTTGATGCGTTGAAGATTCCTCTTCGATACGTGAAACTTCGTTATGGTTTTCCATAAGCATCTATCGCATCGGTTTCAGGACGAATAATAAGCATAGGATTGGCAATTTCTTTGGCTTCTTTGATTAATTCTGCATTTTCTGCAAGACGTCGCACCAAGCATTCACGACCATAGGTTTCGCCATAATAACGATTGGGGGTAAGTTTGGGTGCGATTAAATAATCATCACGAATTTCAAGAATGATTTTGCGACGCGCTGATGTAATTTCTACGCGATAATTAAGCGTGCTATCTGGATCATGTATATAATGAACGCCTTCAGCGGGAATTCCTGCAAGCGTTTCTCCTAAAAGTTTAAGTGTCTCTTTATGTTCAATATCATATACCCGTGTTCCGCGTGCGCGAATATTGTTGTGAAATACTTTATAGATACGCACATGTTGAGGCTCATTGAGATCAAAATAATCCGCGATGCTTTCATCGGGAATAGATTTTTCATATTCGCCAATATCAAATGGAAGTGCAAATGTATCAAAAATAGCAGAAAATGGCATATCGAAAATTCCAACAACCCCCATTAATTGCCATTCAATTCCTGGCGCATCATAAGGATTCGCTTTTGGGGGAGGGTTAAATAATCGTCCAACAAAAACACAATTACGCTTAACACCTCTATAGACAAAAAAGTGATTGGGTTCTTCACGATTAAATGCCGTCGGGCTTTTAGATCGCTGGCCTATCGACGTACAGCCGACACTGAAAATCGCAATCAGTGCGAAAATGACACTGATTGCGATAAGGTTTTGAATGGATTTAAATCCGTACATCATAGAATTATTGAAGTATGATTGTAATGTCACCAGTAACAGGTGTTTGGAAATTTCCAGAATTAGATTCAATGAATTGAATAGTTACTGTAGCTGTTGCGCCTTGTGTCACATATTTGTAACGTTTGAACATTAAGCTATAACCGCCAGATGCATTTTTGACAATTTTGAATCCTTTATTGCCATAACTTAAATCTCCAGGTGTTGTTCCAGCTCCGTTAGTTCCAGCACCAATAGCGACGTTTAGAATTGTACATTTCAGCGGATCTCCATCAACATCTGCCACTGCGTAATTTCCATTACGAGTTGTAGGGGTAATATTAGGATTATCTAATTTTTCTAAAGTTAATGGAATTTCTGTCAACTCATCAGTAATGACAACATTGAAGTTTCCGCCCCAGAGAGGTTGAGTATTATTATTTGCAGTCAGTTGTTTTAAGAGAATATTCCCGCCTGCAAACTGGATTCCTGATGATACAACAATGGCATTGAGTCCTGATGTTGCATTTTCTTCATCGACTGCATTAAACTGCCAATTTCCTGGATATTTTGTAGGAAGTTGAACGAGTAAACGGGAAGTTGAATTGCTTCCTGAAGGATCTGTTTTAGATAAGATTGTACAGTATGCACGACGTGGCTTGCCAGCTCCATAAGTTGTATTTTCAATCCATACCTTTGGAGTAGTTCCAAAGAAGTTTCCTTCAATTGCAACAATACTTCCTGGATGCAAAGAGATATCTGAGGTTGTTGCAGGCAATGGTGTCGCTGGATTTGCTGCGTTCACAATATAACTCCATGTATTAAAATGTGTAAATACTGTTGCGTTTACTTCATCTATGGGACCTGGAGGCATTAATAGTTTTGTACTAATCAACGAGATGTCAGCGCCTGTTTTTTGATAAATATTAACCGCAATTGGATTTTGTTCTGTACTCATGATAAGGTTAGAGAAAGAAAATTCTCCAGCACGCTGTTGGGCGTTATAACTACTTTTGTTATAAAGAATTGGCATTTTGTTTAATGTGACAACATAATTTCCTGGAACAGCAGGATCTGCACTCGCCTTAAGAGAAACCTTTTTTAAGAGCTTTGATGCTGATGCGCTCACTGTTAATGGCGTGTAATATTCTGCATAATATGATGATTTAGATGTATAAGGGACGGTGATTGTTGCTCCTGGATAAGCACGTGTATTGCTTCCTCCGATTGTAATGTTCGCCGTATTGGTTCCGACACCTTCTTCAAAGTAGTTTTCGACGCCATAGACTAAATCAAATGTCCCAATATCTGTTGGGTTTAAAGTACTTGTAAGTTGTGCAATTGTAATGTCTTGATCACCTGTTGCTGGTTGCGAAATGTTTGGTGGTGTACCGATAAAACATCCCGTTAAATTAAAGGCTGAGTAAGGTGCTGTGGTGATATTAGGATAAACACCTAAAATACGATTACCTGTAGCAATCGCTGTTGCATTCGATACATAATTCATTGCATCAATAGTATAGGTTGAAGTTTGATCGTATACAAATGCATTTGGAATAAATCCTGCGAGTGGACGACGGTCGACAATTTTGATGGTTACATTTTTGGAATATTTTCCAGAACGCATTTTTAAGGTGAATGATGAATTTCCTGTATAATTAAGATTGCTTATGGATTCGACTTTGATATCAAAAGGCTTCTGATTGAGTCCAACATCTTGAACTAAAATGCGATTCGAATATGTGGTTCCATCTAAACTTAATGTCACTTCGTAGTTTTTGGAGCTTCCTGCAACTTCAATTGAGACATCTCCTAAAACGGATCCCATGTTGAACGCAACAGAAAATGGTGTTACTGTTTCTGGTTGTAATGTAAGTGTTGTTGTTGGAACAATGATTCCACTAGGAGTTTTCACATCTTCTGGAATAATCCCGCAAGGAATAGATTTGTAGTCATCATTTTGCCATGAAACTTCGGAACCCGAGATTAACGCATCTCCAAAATTGACTGTAAAATCTTTTTGAGCTCCTGTAAATGAAATATTTGTGAGATATATGCGCATAGTAGCCGATGTTTTTCCTGCAGGAATAACTAATTCGGACGGTCCATAATAGTCAACACCATATACCGCACCATTAACTGTAGCTTGCGTATATGTAACAGGAATGTAAATGGGCGCATCTTTTTTGGATAAAACTTTAATGCCCGTTGTTTCAAATAAATCTGAAACCAACTCTAATTTGATATCAATATACTTTCCAGGAATAGGATCTACATTTTTCGAATATAATCTTTGACTAATAATGAATGATTCTTGACCTTCAATTTCATAGGTACAATAACGATTGGCTCCTAAGTAACTATAAGTGTTTCGGGTGATTCCAAACGTGAGATATTGTGTATAACCATAAGGATTTGAGAATGTAAGCTGAGTTCCGGGGTCCACAGGGGCTGTTAACCCAGGAGGAATTTCAACAACACCTTTTTTGGGGAAATAATTCTTAGGATTCATTGCACGTACTTCAGCTTCCATCGTAACATAGCATGCCGTGCTCGCTACAATATCAACATTTGTTGTAGGGTCATTTGCTGGAATGAAAACGCGGCTGTTTCTATATTGTAAATAAGGCCATGTTCCTGTTTCTGTGATATTGACGGTGAGGGTTTTAGGAAACTCATCTGTATTCATTGTGCTATAACCGAAAGGAATTTCAACTAAAGCACCCCCATCAAGTGGTTGCGCGAATGCGCGTTCAATAATAATATCGCGCACAGGATCAAACATATTATTTCTTAATGTCGCGATACTCAATGAGCCTTGAGTTGATCCTTGTTTCAAGAAGACTCCACCTGAAGATGAGCGAGAATGACGGATGAATGTTTGCCCTTCAACAGTTACGGTTTCATAATCTTCTCCAGCGATAGCTGTTCCACCTGTAACTTCAAAGAAAATATTCATGGGTTCTGTAAATGGAGAGCTTTGTGTGATTAAAAAATCAGCGCTTACAGTTCCGCCTTCAGGGGTCGTTTTAACTGTTGGATTTGTAAATACGATAAAGCGATTGACAAAACTAATGCCTCCGCCTGTTCCAGGGTATAACAAGGGAGTCATAGGATTAGGGTTAGGTCCAAAGTTTAAACGAGTTGCTGTGATTTGCATAAAATCACCTGCATTGGCAAGCCCAGATGGGGTAACTTGGAATTCATAGAATCCATTCGAGTAAATCGGCCAATCACCAAAATTATCCAATGTTACATCGGGTGGAATGATGGCCTGAGACAGGTCGCGGTCAGGATTCGATTGGAATTTACCATCTAGCACTGCAAACCCTTCGGGTGTTTGGTTATTGGGTAAGGTAATTGTTCCTAGATTGACTTGGTTGTTTTGAAGAAGAACTTCAACTTGCGTTTGTTGCAATGTTGCATTTAAGATAGAAACCCCAAGCGTAAAATATCCTGTTACAACTTCTGTTGAACTTTCAAGAACAGAAATTGTTGGAAGCGCAATAATGTTTCTATCCCATGCTCCAATTAAAGGGGTAGTTCGCAATGTTGACATTGGTGATTTGCCCGGAAACGAAAGAATCATGGGTGTTGCTTGTGTTGGATGTTCTGTGGAGAGCGCATTCAAGTTGACAAAGCGAAAATAGAAGTAACCTGTGGGTTCGGGGTCTTCTTCGCTTGAACTAATTTCAGGACCTGCAGAGAGAACATAGTCAACAATGTTGTATGCTTGGCGGGTTATGCCGTCATCGCCTACCCATTTTACATTCAAAGCCCCTGATCCTTGAGGTGTTCCCACATTGGGCGCCCATGGTGTTCCTGGAGTGATAGTAATGGTTCCAACGTCACCCGCTTCACGTTTAACGCGAACAGGGATCAATCCCCACATTCCCCCACGATTGATGTTTGTTTCTGCCGGGGGAGGTAGTCGTGGCCCAGGGATATAGAAGGGGCAAGATTGTGATGGACGGTCGAATTCGAGATAGGCCGCTTCTGCTGGAACGATGGTTATAATCATCGCAAATGCAACAAGCAACAGTCCGAAAAGTAGTTTTGCTTTACTCATGAGGAGCCTCTTTCTGTTTTTGTTTTGTTTTCATTTATTCTTAATTTTCGAAATTATTTATCTATTATCATTAAGTAAAATAGCATCGTCTTGCTGTTTTTTCAAACATAAAACGTATTTTTAAACTCTTTTTTTTAAAAAAAACACTTTAAATTTAACAAAATTCACTAAAAACATGATTTATTTGGTAAATTTGCACTGGTGTTGAATCTCATGATCAGGATAATTTTTACGATTATTTAAGTTGTGGGGGTTGACATTCTTCTTTTTTGGGTTTATATTAACCCCATGATTTAAATGTAACAACAGGAGATGAAATATGATAGGTAGACTTCGTGGCGTGCTAGACCAAGTCGAGTTTACGCGAGTGTTGATTGATGTGCAAGGTGTTGGATACGATGTCTCAATTCCAATGTCGACTTTTGATAAGCTTCCAGCCGCAGACTCTGAAGTGACGCTTTGGATTCATACCGATGTGCGTGAAGATGCTTTTTTGCTTTTTGGTTTTTTTACGACTGATGAACGTGAACTTTTTCGCGAACTCATTGGGATTTCGGGCATCGGACCCAAGAGTGCGTTGAATATTTTATCGTGTATGCCCGCTTCCCATTTTTGTCAGGCAGTGGTCAATGGCGATCTTAAAACCTTGCAAGGAATCAATGGGATTGGTAAGAAGAGTGCGGAACGTTTGATTGTTGAGCTCCGTGATCGACTCAAAAAGTTTGCCCTCCCTGGCGTACAAGGTGATTCCGAAGTTTTGGGGTGTCCACCTGCAGCGCAAGATGCGATTTCAGCACTAGAACAATTAGGATTTAAAAAAGAGAGTGTTCAAAAGCAAGTTCAAAAGATTCTTTCGACCCTCTCCAAAGATCAGCAAACTACCGAAAATATTATCCGAAGCGCACTCGCTTCTCTTAACCGTTAATGAGGCTAAATATAATGACAAATCCTTTAAATATTCCTATTAATCATCCTGTTGTGTTTTTTGATATTGAATCGACGGGAACCAATGTAATTCATGATCGAATTATTGAAATTTCTTTAGTCAAAATTATGCCTGATGGCGACCAAGTTTTGCGGACCAAACGTTTTAACCCAGAAATGCCAATTCCTGCAGAGTCGAGTGCCGTTCATGGGATTACTGATGAGATGGTGGCGCATGAGGGACCTTTCTCTCAATATGCTGTCGCGCTCAATGAGTGGTTGGCAGACTGCGACCTTGGGGGCTTCAATATTTTAGGCTTTGATATTCCAATTTTGATTAACGAATTTAAACGTGTGGGCATTCAATTTGATGTTGAAAATCGTAAAATTTTAGATGCTTTCGCTATCTACCGTAAGATGTGCCCACGAAACCTTTCGGAAGCTTACAAGTTTTATTGTGATGGACGGACTTTTGAAAATGCACACAGCGCAGAAGCTGATATCTTAGCTACGGTTGAGGTCTTTGCTGGACAAATGAAGATGTATCAAGGTGCGTCGGAAGATCAACTCCCTAAGGATATGACTTCTTTTCCTGCAAATGTAGATGAAATTCATGAATTTTGTACACAACGTCCACCTGAATGGATTGATAAATCAGGTAAATTTAAATGGAGTGGCGCACATGCAATTGTAGGCTTTGGTGCGAATTCAGGACAACGACTTGATCGTATCGCGCGTGAAAATCCAAAGTTTTTGCAATGGATGATTCGTTCTGATTTCTCCGATGATGCTAAAACGATTGCACGTGAGGCATTAATTGGTAAGTTTCCCACAAAGTAAACGTAAGAAAATAAATGATGTTAGATGCCAAAGCCCACTCATTGATTTCATTGTTAGACGACGAAGATAATCAGTCGGCGGCGTGCGTCATGTCGGAATTGCTCCTGCAACCGAATGTTGCTGAAATTTTACAGTTTGCTCAGGAATCGGATTCTCCGATGATTCGACGTCGCATTCATCAACTCCAAGCCGTTTATCAATCGCGTGAAGTGCGTCATTCGTTGAGTGCCTATATTGGCTCTGAACGTCCTGACCTCCTTGAAGCTTTGATGGGACTCCATTTTCAGTGGTTTGATAATGATGATCCTCAAATGGGGATGGAGGCGCTTAAAAATATTTTTCAATGTGCATTTCAAACATCGATTCAAACGGATGAAGATTTCGCGACATTTTTTAAGACCTTAGGTTATAAAGTTCGCAATGATATTTTATTGGTTCCGCATGATTACTGTTTGGGCGAACTTCTTGAAAAACAACAAGGCAGTGCGATTTTAGTGTGTGCGCTTGCCTTGTATGTTTCACGACGCCTTCTCTTAAATTATCGTGTTGTACAAGTGAATGAAACGTTTGGACTTCTTGGCGATTCCCAGCGCATTATTTTGCCAGAACATGACTGGCAAATTAAAAAAGTGGGGGCGTTTCCAGAGATTAAATTTTGGAAAGAGAGTCATATTTGTCGTTTCATAGCGGCGCAACTTTTCACTGTGGCTGTTGCTTCTGATAACTTTCGCTATGCCAGTGTGTTAGCTTCTTTTTTAGCGGAGTTGGATCAACTCCCTGATTATAGTCATCTTCCCTCTCCGTATGGGGTAGCGGAATCCCCTTTTAAGTTTAAAACGAAAATATCAAAAAAATAGGAGAAATTATGTCCGACACTACCCCTGCAAAATTAGAAGTGCTTGCAACACTTGAGGGCATTGCTGTTTTTCTTGAACAACTCTCATCGCATGCGCATGTTGCCCCACTTTCTGCCCCTAAACAATATGCTTTGGGTCTTATTTTTGAAGAGTGTTGTGCAGAGATATTACACTACATTTCCTCAGAAAAGATGGAGATCTATTTGTGGATAGAAAATGACGAGATGGCGTGCATGATTGCGTATGAAGGCAAACGCGATAATTGGCTTGAAGAGGCCCCCGCAATTGATCGACTCTCCAGTGTCAATACACGTCGTTCAAAAGGGATGGGGGTCCATTTAGCCAAGCAACATACCTCATTTATGTTTTTAGACACAGAAGATTCAAAGATCAAACTCCGCTTCTCGCTCCCCATAAACTAATCAAAAATAAATGATAAGACGGGGGAGATATGTGCATGGTTTTAATCCGTCGTGTCCGTGGAGAAAATACGACGGATTTTCAATAGGAAATAGTGGCTAGTTTTTAAATCGTAAGGTGATGATTTCAAATGGCTTAATGGTCATTCTAATGCCTGATTTCTCAGCGTTTATGTTGGCGATTTTTTCTTCGAGATTGTTAACGCGTTCCACGGATTTGTACGCAAAATTGGGATGGATAATAACATCCGAACGTGCGCCATCTGTTTCATAAAAACGCACCACAATATCGTTATTGTCTTCAGCGCGTTTGACTGCCGTAAACTCAATATTTTCACCTTCAACCTCAATCCAAGATTGTGAGGATTCTTTTTGTGCAGTTTCTAAAACGGTTAAAGGAATATTTAATAATGCGGCTTTTTGATGTAAGTTTGCATCCGCAGTGCCCGACTCATGGGGATAAACGGCATAAGTGAAGTGATGTTCGCCCATATCGGCCTCTTCATCGGGATAGGTGCATCCACGAAGCAAGGAGAGGCGCATACGATTTCCTGTGGTGTGATAACCATATTTAGAATCGTTGAGCAACGCCACACCATAACCGGTCTCTGCGATGTCTGCCCAGCGGTGTCCGCACACTTCAAAGCGCGCTTGATCCCACGAGGTGTTCTCGTGTGTGGCGCGGCTGACGTAACCGCCAGGGACTTCATAATTGGCAATATAAGAGTGAATTTGCCATGGAAACTCTACTTTGAGTAAACGATGTTTTTCGTGCCAATCGACCGATGTTTGAAAGGTGAGCATGGGGGAAGTGGCGTCGAGGAAAATCGACTGCGTCATCTTAGATTTTGCCCCCACTTTGAATGTGATATTGAGTTGGGCACGAAGCGGGCTTGATTTGTCAACCTCGATTGCAACCACTTCGGGGGGGGTATGACGTTTTTCATGGTAAAAGGCTTCAATATCCCATGCGTCCCAATAGTTGGGGTTATCATCGTACATGACAAACTCGTTGCCCACTTCATTTTCAGCAATCACTTCGCGTTCAGCATGTTTATCCCATAATGATGAGATTTGTGCATTGGAATTGAACGTAATTTTGAGAAAATCGTTTTCCATAACATAGTTTTTACCCACTTTTTTAATCGTGGATTGCGCGTCTATTTCAATGGGTTGCGACAATGCGGTGGTACCCATGGGCGCCGCCTCAACGCAAGCAAGTTTTCCATTGGGAAGTGTCGTGATGGTTTCCACAAAGAATGGATGGGGATTAAAGACCATGAGGTTTTTCCCTTTTTTGCCCGCGAGTTTAGCAAGTGCAGTGCGTTTCAACGATTCAAGTTCGGCGATGTTTGCTTTGTATTCGCGATCGGTCACTTCGTATGCTTCATGAATCGAACTCCCAGGAATAATGTCGTGAAACTGATTGAGCATTACATTTTTCCAAAGCGCATCAAGTTGTGCTTTGGGGTAGTTTTTCAAATCGTTCATGGCGTAGAGAAGTTCGACCTCTCTCAATAAATTTTCGCATTTACGATTACTCCATTTGTTTCTCGCTTGGGTGGTTTGACAGCCCCTGTGAAGTTCTAAATAGAGTTCTCCCACCCACTTATGAAGTTTGGGCTTATCTTTCTCAAGACGTTGAAAGAATTCAGACGGCGTGCGTTGGGTCACTTGGGGGAGCCCCTCTACATTTTTCATCATCTCTACGCGTTCAAGCATCTCTTCGGTCGGACCACTTCCGCCATCACCAAAACCGTATAAAAGATAACTCTCTTTGGTGTAGGCACTGCTTTTATGGTTTGCCACATTAAAGAGCACTTCTTTGACACTGGCATTACAGTTATAAGTGTCTGCGGGGGGGAAGTGTGTCAAAACTTGTGTGCCGTCGAGACCTTCCCACATGAATGAGCTGTGCGGAAATTTGTTGTATTGGTTCCACGACATTTTTTGCGTAAGAAAATATTTGATATTGGATTCTTTAAGAATTTGTGGGAGTTGCGCCGAGTAACCAAAAACGTCGGGATTCCAAAATACATCACTTTGAAAGCCAAACTCTTTTTGCATGAAACGCTGTCCGTACATAAATTGACGCATCATTGATTCGAGTGACGGTAAGTTACAATCGGGCTCTACCCACGATCCGCCGCAAGGAATTAATTGCCCTGTTTTAACTTTTGCCAACATTTTTTGATAGAGTTTGGGATGTTGTTCTTTCACCCATTCCCAAATCTGCATTTGCGAACAAACAAATTTGTATTCGGGATATAAATCCATATTTCGTATTGCCGTAGCAATCGTGCGATACGCCTTGCGTTTTGATTCAGCAACGGGCCATAACCACGCTAAATCGAGGTGAGCGTGGCCAATCGCAGAGAGTTGATGAACGGCCTTTGACGGCGCATCTTTCAAAAAGGCATCGGCAATTTTGATTCCGGCTTGCACTGATTTTTTGTCGTCATAATTGACACAATTGCATATTTCGTTGGCAACAAATAGCGCTTCGTTTCCGCGTGGAGAATCTGTTGGAAGCTCCATCGCCAGCTCTTCAATAATCACAAAGCGCATTAATAAATTCCATAAGTCTCTACGAAAACATGCGATTTCTGCCAACTCAAGCGTTCCAATTCCTTTGCCCATCCATGGCATACGATCTGCAAAATTTTCGGCACCAAAAAGATTATTAACGGCCACTTCAATATAATATTCGCCTTTCCCTTTGGTGATAACCTCGGTAGGAAGTGCAAAACTTTGACGATGATCGGGCGAAAAAGCTTGAATCGGTTCGCCATCTTTCCATACGCATCCTTCTGAACGCGTGTGCCAACGTAAATGCACTTCTTCTTTTTTAAGATTTACAGGAATTTTGAATTGGACTTTGACCCAATGGGTTGACCAGTTCGGTGCAAATTTGTGTCCGACAACAATGGGGGTATATTTCCCTTGGATTGCTTCGGTGTAGGTAATACGATCTGGTGCCGCAAATGCGCTCATCTCAATCGGGGTTGACGATGTATAAAGGTTTTCGCGCATGCGATTGGAAAAAGCGTTGATGCGACCGATAAGTAAAGGGCGATTTTGAATCATGGGTTATCTCCAAAATGATAGGTTTAAGTCATTATAAGTTTAATTTACCACATTTTCCTCACTTTTTAAACCTAGGATTCAAAAAAAACTTGTATTTTTTTCCAAATTGAAGTATATTACTTATAATATAATGAATTTCGAGTTAAAAAATATTGAATTTACTGAAAGGTTAGTCATGAAAAAATCATTACTCTTTTTGAGCACATGCTGTATGGTTATCCCTGCGATGGTCTCTGCGCAATCTTCTGAAACCTCAAAAAATCCGCAAAAAGAGAACCGACCCCCAAATATCATTTTTATTTTAGCCGATGATTTAGGTTATGGCGACCTTTCCTGCTATGGTCAGAAAAAATATAACACCCCTCATATTGACGCCTTAGCCAAAAGTGGCATTCGTTTCACTAACTTTTATTCAACGAGTCCAGTTTGCGCCCCAGCACGTTGTGCAATTTTGACAGGTAAGCACTCCGGTCAAGGCACCATTCGTGATAACGGCGAAATGCCAGGGGAAGGGCAATCGCCTATGCTTAAAGATGATTACACCATTGCTGAGATGTTTAAGAAAAATGGTTATAATACCGCTTGTGTAGGTAAATGGGGTTTAGGATTTGTCGGAAGTGAGGGCGATCCTAATCATCAAGGATTTGATCTCTTTTTTGGCCCTAACTGTCAACGTCAAGCACACTTTTACTATCCCAAACATGTTTGGCGCAATAGTACTAAAATCCCATTCCCTCAAAATGTCCCTAATAAGGGCGGTCCTGATTATTTAGGAGACCATTTAGAGAAAGAGGCGACTCAGTTTATTACAGATAACAAAGACACCCCTTTCTTCTTATGGTACACAACCCCTGTTCCCCATGCGTCTTTGCAAGTAAAAGATGAGGATATCAAACCTTTTGTAGGGAGATATCCCGAAAAACCTTTTCCAGGCGGGGGGTATGCCGCACAGCCCACCCCGAATGCAGCCGCAGCTGCAATGGTTACCCGCCTTGATAATGAGGTTGGCCGCATGCATGCTTTGGTGAAGAAACTAGGTATTGAAGACAACACAATTTTCATTTTCTCATCAGATAATGGACCTAGTGCTGAAGGCGGAAAAGATATGAATTTCTTTAACAGTCGAGGCAATTTAACGGGGCAAAAATGTTTATTAAATGAAGGGGGCGTTCGTGTTCCCATGATTATTTGTGCCCCTAAAATGTTTGAAGGCAATCGCGTGGTGAACGAGCCTTTTGCTTTCGATGATCTTTTTCCCACCTTTACCGATGTGATTCAAACTGTAGCCCCTAAAGATATTACGGGAATCTCGTTCTATCCTACATTAAAGAATCAAAACAGCGAACAAAAGAAAAAAGATTATATGTATTGGGAGTTTGGCGGTTATGGCGGACAAGTCGTGGTGCGCAAAGGTAATATGAAAGCTTATGCTAAAGATTTACGCAAAAAAGGCGTGGCAGAATTTGCGTTATATGATTTATCGAAAGATCCCAATGAAAAAACAAATATAGCGGATAAAAACCCCCGTATCATTGAAGAGTTTAAAGCTCAAATTCCAAAATTACGTTCGACTCCGCACTACAAAAACTTCGATATGAAAGCGCTTCAAGATTTGTCAGAACTCACCCCTACTCAGATCCAATAATGCACTCTTTTTTCAATCGACAAAATATATTTGTATTAGCCGTGAGCGCATTTGTGATTGTGTTTGCGGTACGACAATTCTTTGGGGCCGATGCGAGTCGTCAAACTTTTGATGACTCCATTCGTCCTGCATTTCCTGCTCCGCAATATCGCGCCCCCAATACCCTTGATCCTGTGTGGCTCATGACCGCAACTGCGATGGCACAAGATGCCATTCAACACCCGCAGAGTCATTTGCTTTTTGTGGGCGATACCCTCACAGATTATTGGCGTAATACGGGTAAGAATGTATGGCAAGATTCATTTTTGAATTTAACGCCAGTTAATTTAGGGATTGAAAATGATCGTACTGAAAATATTTTGTATCGTTTGACCAAAATGGAGTTCATTCCTAAAAATCTTGCGCCTAAAATGATTGTGTTATCTGCTGGTGCGTACAACCTCGAAGCGGATGAATCTCCTGATATTGTGGCGGGGCAGATTCGCATTTTAGCACAATTACGCGCACTTTATCCTAACGCCGAGATTCTTGTGATGGCACTTTTTCATCGCGCGGATCAACCTGATTTAAATATCAAAGTGGATCAATGCAATCAGCTCTTAGCCAAGGCGATTGTAATGAATAATGATCCTTGTATTAAAATGTCGGACATCAATACACAACTCGAAACGAATGGTCAATTACGCCCTGATTGCTTTATGAACGGATTTTTGCTTTCCGAAAAAGGTTATCAAATTTGGGCGCATGAGATTATGCAACGTTATAACGCTATTTCCAAAGGTAAAAAATAATGAACAACCTCCCTAAAATTATTCTCAAAAAAAATAAAGAAAAATTGCCCTTAAATCGACACCCTTGGATATTTTCTGGCGCGGTGCAATCGATTAATTCAGATACGAAACCCGGTGATTTGGTCGTGGTTTATAGTGCAAACGGGCAGTTTGTAGGGCAGGGGCATATTGCTTCGCCTGAGGTCTCAATTTGCGTCCGTTTATTATCGTGGGACGAATCGGAGGATATGCAGGCAACGGGATATGAAAAACGTATTCAAGAGGCGGTTCAGTTGCGTCTTCCTTTGCTCAATGAAAAGACAAATGCGTGTCGTTTAATCTACAGTGAATCGGATATGTTATCGGGTTTGATTGTCGATTTATTCAATGATGTATTGGTGTTACAGTGCAATACTTTGGGATTTGATCGTATTAAGAAAGAGATTGCGCAACTTTTACTCAAACATTATCCGCATGCAAAAACGGTTTACGAGAAGTCGGACTCCGAAGGGCGCAGAATGGAAAAACTCTCTGATGCTGTTGGCGTTTTAGCAGGGGCGGAATTGGATGGCACTGAGATTGAAATTTTAGAAAATGGTCTTAAATTTGGCGTGGATTTGGAATCTCAAAAAACAGGTTTTTATACGGATCAGCGAGAAAACCGTCAGATTGCCGCAACGCGTATGCAGTCGGGTATGGATATTTTAGATGTATGTTGTTACTCTGGGGCGTTTGCGATACAGGCGTTAGCGCGGGGTGCAAAATCTGTCACTTTAATTGACGGCTCTCAAGATGCGTTGAATATGGCGCTCAAAAATATCGAACGCAACGGATTTGATTTAAGTTGTGTAACTGCGATTAAAGGGAATATGTTTGATGTGCTTCGCAAACTCCGCCAAGAAGGAAAAAAATACGATTTTGTAGTTTTAGATCCCCCTAAACTTGTCCGTAATCAATACCAAGTTTCGCAAGCACAACGTAGTTATAAAGACCTTAATTTTCAAGCGATTCAACTTTTAAAATCAGGGGGATATTTAGCATCGTTTTCATGTTCTGGGAATCTCTCTGCTGAGGCGTTGCAAACGCAAATTGCGTATGCGGCAAAAGATGCTCAAAAATGTGTTCAAATCCTCAATCCATTCATGCAAGGCAGTGATCATCCCGTGTTGACTTCTGTGCCTGAATCGCTGTATTTGAAAGGTTTTTTGTGTTGTATTCGCTAATATAGCATTTAATTTAAACCAAAAATTTGAAGTTTACTTGCAAAAGAATCAATGAGAAGTTAAATTTATATTATGATCGTTACCTGATAACAAACAGATAAAAGAAAGGAAAAAATTATGATTACAGCAATTGTTATGGTGAATGTCGAACGTAAAGCCGTGGGATCTGTGATGGAACAACTTATCAATATTGATGGTATTACAGAAGTTTATCCTATCACGGGAGAGTATGATATTGTTGCGATTATTCGCACCAATGATTCCTCAACACTTTCACGCATTGTCGCTGATATTATGCCTCATAATATCGATGATATTATTCATACTAAAACTTTTATTGCATTGGATTGCAAAGCTAAAATTGATATTGAAAAAGCTTATAATCTTTAAGATTATCTTAATTGAAGTCGTGTCTGTTTTGAAGGCAGACACGGCTTGTATGGTACACGTACACCTTGAGCGTTTCTCTTCGTTATTTCGCGCTCAATGATTGTATTTCAAAAATATGGAAATAACGATTTAATTTTTGATTCGGATGGGTAGCGTATTGAGTCCGGAACCATTCGATATTACAATATAGCATGTTTGGCTTTTGTCAATAGCATTTATCCATGTTTTGGGCATGTAAACTTCCATGATGCTTTCCCCTGAGAGAGGATGTGTGTAGTAGTTTTTGATTTTTTGACCTAAAATAAGGGTCTCTTCTGAGGGAATATATTTCACTTTAAGCGCGATACGTTTAACAACGCCATTGGTTTTATATTCTAGCCATGCTTGAGGCGCTTTCCCGAAATATTTGCCTGTAACATTATAAATTGTATTACTGTCAACTTCGGTAAGCGTAGGCTTAAGTTGAGGGGGAACAACCTGAAGCGTTTGAAACACTAAAAGGTTTTGCTTTTTATAAACGGGATCACTATTTCCGCCCTTAAGATACAAATCAATGGGTATTGCCTCAAGTTGCCCCATTTTGAATGTCGTGTCATTGCGAATATAATCTGCTGTAAATACCCCGTTAGTTCGTGCTTTAGATAGATTGCTCTCATGATAGAGTTTGATATTGTTTTGAAAATGAATTGCTACACTATCTGAGCCGACGGGGTAGGGGGTATATTTCTCAATTTTTGTCAACATGGCGGTGGAGATTTTTTTAGTTTTGTTTGTTGCAGGATCAATATATTTCCCGTAGATCGTTGGATTCTTTGTTAGAGGTAATATTTCCTGAGTATCAAAAGCGAGGTTATGTGTATAAATATTGTTTAAGAACATACTGTTGATGATAGGGAAATTAAGATAATTAGAATCTTTTAATCTCCCCTCTTCTTTTTTAGATAACCCACCGGGGCGGGTTCCTTTAAGATCTACAACCGCTTGAACACAATAGTAATAGGAATCTTTTTGTGTAAGATTTGGATCTGCATCTTGGTATTTATTTTCTCTGACGGTTTTAATGGGTTTAACCCCTTTTGCGGAGAAGTCGAAATCGGGGGATGTTGCTCTAAAAATGCGATAAGCGCCTGCGTTATCGACTTCGCTCCAAGAGAGATTGATCGATTGAAAATATTCTGATTTTTGAACAACGAAATCTAAGGGCCGATCAAAGGCGCGATAACCACGTTTTGTGTTAGAATATTGCGATTCTCCATTGAGGATGTCAGCGGTGATATAATAATAGTATAATTCGCCTGGATTAGGTGTAACGTCGTAAAAACTAGCTACGGAACCGGTTGCAACGCCTATAAGTATTGCGTCATTCGGGCGATTGCGTTGCGCACGATAAATTTTAAAATCTGTTGGTGCAATATCTGTCCCTTTTAGAACGCCTGTTTCCCATTCAACGGTTACCCAATACGCAGACTCTCCCTGTGATACCTTTGTGAGTTTGAATCCTGGAATTGTTATTTTTTCCCATTGCGCGTAAAGCGTTGGGTTCTTGGTTTTATCCCAAATCGACAGCGGATTCATTTCTGAATCGTAGTAACATTTACCTTTTGCCGTTGCGCTGTAAAATCCTTGGAATAAGTATCCCCGACGTTTGGGCGCTGTTGCCTTAGGAAGGGTGGCTAAGTAATCTACAAATATTTCTGGTGTCCCGTTTGTTCCGCCTCGTGGGTGAAGTTTTACCGTGTAATTTTTAACCGACCATTGCGCATACAGCGTTAAGGGGGTATGGGTATCTAGGATATGAACACTCTCCATCTTAGGCGTGTAGTACATTGTTCCACCAGTGGGTTCGCTAAAATAACCAAGGAAATCATAACCCGGACGTGAGGGTGCTTTGACACTTCTAGGCATATCTTTGGTGTAAGTTGCCGTAATTGTGCGCGTAGAGAGCTCGCTCGTATTGGGATCGAGTGTGACTTTATATTGATTGGGCGACCATTGGGCATAAAGAGTGTCATCATTGGGTTTATCCCATGTGCGATAACTCGCCATTGATGCTTTGTAATAACGTCTATTTTGTCCGTCGAGATATCCAGTGAAAGTGTATCCATCTCGGTAAGGCGGAAGTGCTGTAGGCATGGCTTTGGAGTAGGTTGCAACAACGCGTGGACTATCTGTACTTCCCCCATTGGGGTTAAGTTCAACGTTATATTGATTGGGCGACCATATAGCATATAGGTATTGATTATTTTTGATTGTAAACTTTGAATGGGCTGGATAAATAGTACTTGTTCCAGTTGTAGATGTGCTCCATCCGACAAAAGAATAACCTGCTCTCTCAAGATTTCCGTGAGAAGGTAGAGTAATGATTTCGTTTACAGACCCTTGAATTTTATCGGGAACAGTTCCCGATGTATTTTTATTTCCATTAAATGCGATTGCAATTTTTCCTTTTCGATAAAGTTTGACATAGGGAATCGTGGTTCGAAGCATCCTTGCATTATCTTGTGTTTTGGCGTTTCCTAAAGTTTCTGAACCATCAGGATCATTTGGATTAATTTTGAGGGGGGTTGAAAAATAATTAAAGCGATAATAAGTTGGGTAGCCTAGCCCTCGATTGTTGTAAGACATAATCGAACAATATGGGGTTTTACTAGAATACCAACCTGCGTTGTACCCCCCTGGAAATTGAGGTCCTGGGGCGCTGGATTGAAGATTACTATGACCTGCTCCCATGTTGTGCCCCAATTCATGACTCATCGTATATTGCGTGAGTGCATACCTAATATCGGAAACGCATCGTCCTGTCTCCACTCTGATTTGACCCATACTGCTCGGACCCCATCCGATGCCTGCGTAATCGGGATCGTTGGGTTTCGTGAGTAATACAATCATATCTGCTCCATTTGCATTTGCAAGCGACTCCACTGTATTATGCAAACTCCCTTTATTATTAATATATGAAATCGCATCTAATGCCTCTGAGATATCATTGGGGCTTGTATAACTTAACGTTTTAGATGCACATAGGGTAAAGCGTTCATTAACTCCGCTATTACTCATTGCTTGATTTAATCCTTGAATGAGTTGTGCCGATACAACGTTTATCCCTCCTTTGGTATTAGCATATGCGAGTGCATTTCGATCGTAAAGAATCATAACATCTACAGAGGTTTCGCTTGCGAGTTCTGCCGCGACTGAAGAGAGGGGAATCGCGCTTGACGTAGTGGTTGTGAAATTATCTGAAATTTTTCGTTCAGGACTCTCCAAGCCTGGCATTAAATCTAGTTGATATTCTTCAATCGTATATGTTTCGCTATTGTTTGTTGAGTAAAAAACATATTTGCGACGATTCATCGCATCATCAATTGTTCCTAATGCGCCTGTTTCGCTAAAGATAACGGATGCATTATGATAGTTGGGGTTATCTGTAGACCCCGAAATGGAAAGTGTTTGATTTTGTGAAGAGATGGTTTGCTGTCCTGAGATTTTGAATGGGGTATCGTTAAATACTGTGATTGAGAACTCTGCGGGAATTGCGCTTCCTTTTGCGGAAAGAGCGTGATAGATTTCACTCGGTGTTTTATCTGTAAATGTAGCGGTACGCGATACATAATTTACGATGGAATCGGGCGTGACTTCATTGTATTTTGCAGAACTAAAATGGATTTGGAGGGTATCAACGATTGGGGGAGGAGCGTGTGGGAATAATAAGTGGGGCTCTTCAACGCAAAGTGTTTGATCTTGAGAAGAGTCATTTATGACATTTTGATTTCTATCAAAACATAAAAATATTATTGCAGTCATAGCAAATATG
>CAZIVM010000003.1:0-47279 GCA_964542845.1 uncultured Victivallales bacterium | reverse complement strand
CTCTCTATTTAGAGAATTTCCAGTCACAAGAGAAAAAAAACACAAAATTACCCTTTTTTTATATGAAAATAAGTGATTTATCCACTCCGAACTTGATATTCTCTAAATAGAGAGTATATTATCTTGTTAGGATTTTTAATACTCAATACATTTAAACAACATCTCAGGAGTTTTTCCCCATGATCGATTGGAACCCCATTCACCAACATGCGGCTAACACAATCCGCATCCTCTCAGCTGAATCTATTGAACGCGCAAAATCGGGTCACCCCGGCTTACCTTTAGGTTGTGCAGAAATCATGCACGTACTTTGGTATCGCTATCTCCGTCACAATCCAGCAAATCCAATTTGGTTTGGACGCGACCGCTTTATTCTTTCAGCAGGTCATGGATCTGCACTTCTTTACTCTATGTTACACCTCTATGGCTATGGCGTAACAACGGAAGACTTAATGAATTTCCGTCAATGGAACAGCATCACGCCAGGTCACCCTGAACGTGGCGTAACCCCTGGAGTTGAAGTCAGTACAGGGCCATTAGGCGCAGGATTTGCAACTGCAGTGGGAATGGCAATCGCATCTAAAAATCTTCGCGCAACAACAGGTCTCGACCAAGCAGACGGCGTTCGTGCACCTCGCATGATCGTCCTTTGTGGCGATGGTTGCTTAATGGAAGGGGTCTCATACGAAGCGGCAGCACTTGCCGGACACCTCAAGCTCGACAATCTTTTCTGTATTTATGATAGCAATCGCATCAGTATCGAAGGAAGCACCGATCTTGCCTTTACTTCCAATGTTCGTGAACGTTTTGAAGCCGAAGGTTGGCGCGTTGTTGAGATTGCTAATGCAAACAATCTCAAAGAGTGTGATGATGGATTACACCGCGGACTCCTTGAATCCGATGGTCGCCCCACATTAATTATTGCCCATACACAAATTGGTTTTGGATCTCCCGGCAAACAAGGATCTGAAAAATCACATGGTGAACCTTTAGGCGAACAAGAAATCTTGAAAACACGCGAAAATTTAGGTTTCCCAGCCGTCCGTTCATTTGAAGTGGAAGCTGATGTCGCCAAATTATTCAAAGATCATGTATCTGCCCTCGTAAGTGGTGCAGAAAAATGGGATAACGCATTTAACGCATGGAAAGAAAATCATCAAGAAGGTGCGGCACTTATTGCGAAGTTCTTAGCGCCTGAAATCCCAGCGGATCTCTACGAAAAAATGATCAAAGTACTCGAAGGATACAAAGGTAAAAGTGTCGCGACACGTCAAGCGGGTGGCGATGTACTCCAAGTAATCGCCGAAGCACTTCCAAACTTAATCGGTGGAGCCGCCGACCTCGCGCCTTCAACCAAAACATTTATCAAAAATGCAACTGATTTCACCCCTGATAATCGTAAAGGGCGCAACATTCACTTTGGTGTTCGCGAGTTTGCAATGGGATTAGCGGGTAACGGGATGGCAACCTACCGTACACATCGTCCGTTCACCTCCACATTCTTTGTCTTTTCAGATTACATGAAACCTGCGATTCGTTTAGCAGCAATGCAACAAATTCCACATACATTTATCTTTACACACGATTCATTCCACGTTGGCGAAGACGGGCCTACCCATCAACCGATTGAGCAACTCACCATGTTGCGCACTATCCCAGGGTTAAACGTATTCCGTCCTGCAGATGCTTTTGAAACCGCGGCTGCATGGGATTATATTATCCGTTCAGCGCATCCAAGTGCATTGATTCTTACCCGTCAAAATATCCCTGTGGTCACCGCCCCAGAAGGATTAGATGTCAAGGTGGCACAAGGGGCTTACGTTGTGGATGATGAAGCAGATTTTGATACCATTTTAATTGCAACTGGTTCAGAAGTATCCTTAGCTTTAGATGCGGCGAAACCTTTAAGAGATGCAGGACGCAAAGTTCGTGTCGTTTCCATGCCATCCATGGAGCGTTTCAATGCGCAAACAGAAGAATATCGTGAATCCGTAATTCCAACACAATGTTGCTGTATCAAGCGTGTATCCATTGAAGCAGGATGCACAATGCCTTGGTATAAATATGTAGGCAACAAAGGTTTAACCATCGGATTAAACGACTTTGGTTACTCTGCACCTGCCTCTGTAATTGCGGAAAAACTCGGATTCACCACACACGCCATTTCAGCACGCATCCTTCAATGGATTGAATCCACACAAAAAGCATAAAATTTATATAAAGCTCTTTTTCGCACATGTACATTATTAGGTGTATATTTTGCGAAAAACAGCATATAAAAGCTTTTTTATTCAAAAAAATATTAAAAAAAAATTAAAAATTAAACTTTTGGGTATTGATTTATCGCAAAAACGCATTAGATTATTAATGATTATATGATAATAGTCCAAATATAAATAACAATCAACAAACCCAAAAAGAGGTCTTAACCATGAAAAAATTCATCACTCTTGGTGCCTTAGTTGCCTTAGCAGGCTGTACAACACCTGCTTATATTCCTGATCAATATCAAGATGCAGATGCACCCATGACGCATTCCTACTGGTCACGTAAGTCCGATGACACTCGTGATGTTCTTCGCGATGTCACCGACTATATCTACTATGGTGCAAAAGGTATTTTCACCAACACTTATTGGTCGGATCGCGGAAATGATATTTTAGATATCTTTACTTTCACTGCAGGTGTAGGTGTCGGCGCAACAGCACGTGTAAGTGCCCTTCATGTCGGCTTAGGCATTTATGATGACGTGGTCGGTCTTCGTGGAGGAAACTTCTTTGCCCAAGATCACAATAATGCAACAGGAACATCAGAATTTACATTCTGGGGTTCAGATCAATTCTTTCTTGCACGTCTTGAATCTAAAAACATTCGTATGGCTCCCACCTATATGATGTGGTGGTGGGATTTAATGACTACAAATCAAGTGAAAGATATGCCCAATACATCTTATTGGATTCCGATGATTAATGTTCCAACAGAATCTAAATTTGTTGTAACTCCCCAAGGCGAAATTCTTTACATGCCAGTCTATATTCGTAAACCCGGTGTTGATCCTTATATGATTGAAGTCGGTCGCGAATTAAATGTAGGATTTACAGAAAAATCTGAGCGCCTTAAAGGGATGTATATGATGAACCATGAAGGGTTTAACACCCTCGAAGGTAAACGTTGGGCGGAACGCTATCATGTTCCTAGCACGCTTCCAGAGCCAGCAATTAACCCATATTACTTCCAAGTTGAAGCTAGTGCGTCGTTCCTCCCTGGATTCCGTGTAGGTGTCAACCCTGGTGAACTCATGGATTGTATTGGTGGTTTCTTCTACATTGATATGTTTGCAGACGATTATAATACTTATGAACGCTGGGAAAAACGTATCCAACGCGAATCTTTAGATGCAGAAGATGCTGTCGATTACGATGATATCATTGAACGCACTGAGCAAGAAGGAATCACGGCAAAAGCCAAACGTCTCCAAAAAGAGATGAAAGAAGAGGAACGTCTTAACAAAATCTCTGATCAACTCGAAAATGTAGAAGTGAAAGATGAGCCCGGCTTATCTCCACATCAACTTGTCGAAAAAGAAGAAGAAATCGAAGAAGCAGACGAAACCAAAGTTGAAGATGCTGAAGAGATTCTTATTGAAGAAGAACACATTGAAGATGAACCTGCAGAAGAGTCAATAGAAGACGATTTTGAATTCTAATTCACTGGATTAAATGATTTAAGCCTGTAGGTTATCCTGCAGGCTTTTTTCATTTTTAAAGCTACCATTTTTAATTTTAACAAGCCGTTGTAGAATTATTCTCTCTTTTTCTAAAATAAACCGTTGGATAGAGTTGATTTATTAGGAAAAGAGTGTTATTTTAAAGTTATGAAATTTTTAACCTAACAGAAAGTTATTCTCATGGCATCCGACTTCGTTCATTTGCATCTACATACCGACTATAGTTTGCTTGATGGCGCAACCGCTTTTGAGCCTCCCGATAAGAAAACCCCTGCCCCTCTGCCAACCTATCTTAAAGAGCTTGAAATGAATGCGTGTGCCATCACGGATCACGGATTTATGGGCGGATGCATCAACTTTTATACAGAGTTTACCAAAGCCAAACTGAAGCCCATTATCGGATGTGAAATGTATGTAACGCCCAAATCACGCTTTCAAAAAGAGCGTGAGATGAATCACTTAGTTTTGCTTGCAAAAGATTGGGAAGGTTATCAAAATTTGTGTCATTTAATGACCCGTGCTTATCGTGAAGGCTTTTATTACAAACCCCGTATTGATCACGAATTAATGGAGCGTTACAGCAAGAATATTATTGCATTAAGTGCATGTATTGGTGGCGAAGTCCCCCAAGCATTTCTCAACGGCAATGATAAACTCGCTTACGAAATCGCGGATAAACATATTCAAATTTACGGAAAAGAAAACTATTTTATCGAAGTCCAAGATCACGGGATTGCAGAAGAGCGCATTGTGAACCCTAAGCTTTTTAAGTTGGCAAAAGAACTCGGGCTCAATGTCGTGGCCACAAACGACGTCCATTATCTAAAAAAAGAACACGCTCGCGCACACGATTTACTCCTTTGCATCGGAACAAAAGCCAAAGTTCACGATGAAAAACGACTCCGCTTCTCTTCCGATCAATTCTATTTGAAAAGTCAAGAAGAGATGTACGCCTTGTTCCCCGATAATCCAGAAGTGGTGACCAATACGCGACTGGTTGCAGAAATGTGTAACATCTTTATTCCGTTAACCGACAATACACCCGGATTATCTCACTACCCCGTTTATGATGTTAGCGACACAGGGTTCCCCAATCAAACCGCTTACTTACGCGATCTTTGCTTAGATGGGATTGTCGAACGTTACGAGTTTAACCCTCGTCGGACAGAACCCGAATTTAACGAAGACGAAAAAGCGGTCTTAGATCGTATGGATTTCGAACTCGATATTATCGATCGCATGGGTTTTTCATCCTACTACTTGGTGGTGTGGGACTTCTTAAAATTTGCGCGCGATAATAAAATTCCAGTGGGACCAGGTCGTGGTTCGGGTGCGGGTTCCATTGCCGCTTACTTAGTCCATATTACCGACATCGAACCCCTCCAGTTTCACCTTTTCTTTGAACGATTCCTCAACCCTGAACGTGTCTCTCCCCCCGACTTTGATATCGATTTTTGTGAGCGACGTCGCGTAGAGGTTATCGAGTATGTTCGACGCAAATATGGTGCTGAATCTGTGGCGCAAATTGGAACTTACGGAACGCTCAAGCCCAAAGCCGCGATTAAGGATGTGGCACGCGTTCTTGGACTCCCTCCCAGTGTAGGCGATAAAATCACCAAAACCATTAATGGGTCACCCGATGTCATCAACGATAAATTGCTTGAAGAGTGCCCGGATTTCAAAGTGTTGCTCGACACCGATCCTCAAACGCAAGAAATTGTCCGTGAAGCGACACCGCTATTCAACTTGAATCGTAATATGACGATTCATGCGGCAGGCGTCATTATCGGAGACCAACCCCTTGATAACGTTGTCCCACTTGCTAAAGGGGCAAATGGCGAAGATATTACACAGTTTGCGGCGGGGCCTTGCGAACACATGGGTCTGCTCAAGATGGACTTCTTGGGTCTGCGCACCCTCACCATTTTGCAAGATGCCGTTGACTTTGTGAAAGATTCTCAAGACATTGATGTGGATCTCTCAACGATTGATATTAGCGATCCAAAAACGTATGAACTTATTGGACGTGGAGATACAGTAGGGGTGTTCCAGCTCGAATCGGGCGGAATGCGGAACTTATGCCGTCGACTCAATCCAACTAAACTCGAAGAGATTATCGCCTTAATTGCGTTATATCGTCCAGGCCCCATGAAGTTTATCGATAAATATATTGAGGGTCAAAAATTCCCCGAGAAAGTAGAATACGCGCATCCAGCGCTTGAAGAAATTTGTAAAGAGACCTACGGCATTATGGTCTATCAAGAACAGGTGATGGAGGCCGCACGCCGTGTGGCAGGCTACTCACTGGGTGGTGCAGACATGTTGCGTCGTGCCATGGGAAAAAAGAAACCCGAAGAGATGGCAAAACAACGTGATATTTTTGTGGAAGGTGCACAAAAAGAACACAATATGGATCCCGAAAAAGCGGGTGAAATTTTCAGTATTCTTGAGAAGTTTGCCGAATATGGTTTTAACAAATCTCACTCCGCGGCTTATGCGGTTGTGGCGTATCGCACCGCTTATATGAAAGCCAATTATCCTGTGGAATTTCTCGCGGCGGTGTTAACCTCAGAAATGAATCACGCCGATAAATTACGTTTCTTTATTAATGAGTGTCATGAGATGGGCATCAATATTAAAGGGCCCGATGTAAATAAATCACGTCGCACTTTTGGGGTCGATGGCGACACCATTCGATTTGGTTTTGGGGCGATTAAAGGGGTCGGTGACGCCGCATCAAATGCGATTGTCGATGTTCGCAAAACGGGCGGTCCCTTCAAAGACTTCCCCGATTTCTGCGACCGCACCATGGGTAAAATCACCGAATCGACTATTCAAAGTTTAATTCGTGCAGGGGCGTTCGACACCATGGGGCATAAACGCGCCCAGTTGTTGGCAGGACTCCCTGATGCACTGCGTCAAGCCAAACAAAATAGCAAAGATCGCGATACAGGACAAGACTCCTTCTTTGATCTTTTAGGTGGCGGTGAAGAGGAAGAAGGAATGACGCTCACCCTCCCCGATATCCCCGAACTCGATGAAGCTCAAATGCTTAAAGATGAAGATGAATTACTCGGATTTTGGCTTTCGGGTCATCCCCTTGCCAAATACGAACGCATCATTCAAACCTATGCATCCGAAAAAATATTTGAACTCACCTCTGCAAGTCAAGTCGAAGACGATGTTCCGCCAGAACCCGAAGAAGATGAACCCCCCATGGTACGCATTGAAGAAGATGTTGAAGTGCGTATTGCAGGGTTGATTCGTGGCGTACAACGCAAGGTCACCAAGATGGGAAAACAGTTCTACATCTTCGAAATTGATGATATGACAGGGCGTATGGAAGTGTTGTGTTTTGAAAATCTTTTAAACACACAATTATGCGGTTTAGCGCCCGAAGGGATGCCCCCAGAAACCACCGTCGCTCAAATTATTGAAACGGATGGCAAAGTGCTTGTTTCGGGATATGTTCGTCAAAATGAAGGGACGGCGTCCATGGCAGCCGAACGGATTATTCCACTTGAAAAAGTGTCTGCAGCATTAACCAAAGAAGTGCATCTCCACTTCTACGAGAAGAATATCGATCACGATTATCTAAAGACAGTCAATGATTTATGCATGCAATATCCTCCGATTCCGTTAGAATTAAAACCGATCGATGAAAAACGCCCTCCCCGTAAAGATAATAATGAACCTCGTTTTGGACAAGCGCGCATTATCCTTTGTATTCGAACAGTTGATAATGAGGTGGTCTTTATCGAAACACCCGAAGAACGCGCCATGGCGCCTTCGGCCAAATTCTTAGCGGAGTGTCGTGCAATTCTCGGGATGGAATCTGTCCGTGTCGTTCCCGATATGAATCTTAAAGTTCGCACACGTCGCTTTTTCAAAAAACCACCTGAAAACGCCCCTAAGCCTGCAGAAGGTTAAAACATGCATCAATCCTTTCCGCCTGTCATTGATTCTAACGCTAAAGTGTTAATCTTAGGATCAATGCCTGGGATGGATTCATTGCGACAACAACAGTACTATGCATTTAAACACAATGTGTTTTGGCGCATCATGGGCGAACTCTTTGCATTTGAGATTACACAACCCTACCCTGAACGATTAAAAGCGTTACAACGCGCCCGTATTGGCTTATGGGATACGCTTGCCTATTGTGAGCGCAAAGGGAGTTTAGACACGCATATTCAGCACCCTCAACCCAATGCGATTCCACAGTTGCTTGAACTCTATCCACAAATTCAAAAAATATGTTGCAACGGCACAAGTTCAGGCAAATATCTCAAAAAGTTTTTTCCACATCTCAATATCGAAATTGAAGTTCTCCCCTCAACGAGTCCTGCAGCAGCAATCTATACTTACCAACAAAAATTGACTGCATGGAAAAAAGCACTTCAAGAACATTTATCCGTCATAAACGAAAAATGAAATTTTTGCAATGCAAATGAGTGAACGATTAATCTAAGGTTTTAGCCGAACGATACAAAACGGCTTCTTCGTCGCAATGTTCACGTTTTGCACAAATCAAACAATCGGTCCAAATTTTAGGAGGGAAACACTCTTTTGTGGCGGGCTTAAATCCTAAATTAACAAAGAAATGTGCACGATAAGTCAGAGCAAAAAGTTTGGCGCCTGTGATGTGATCCACCTTTTCCATTAAACGTTGAACGAGCTGAGAGCCGACACGCATATTGTGCCACGCTTCATGAACCACCAAAGAACGAACCTCAAATAAATTCGATCCAAAGTCGCGCAAACAAACACATCCAATTACTTTTCCATTCGCATTCATTGCCACATAAAAAGAGTTAATATGTTTTGTAATTTCTTCAGTCGTCCGCGGAAGCAAAATTTGTTTACGCGCATATTCATCCATCAATGTCCATATTCCGAGCACGTCGTGCGCAGTCGCACGACGAATCACGATATTGCCAGAATGTTTGGCGGATGTCATAGATTACTTTTCAGTAAAGCGACCGATTTTACGGAAACGATCGTAGCGTTGGTTCACTAACTTTTCTGTATCCCAACTCATCAATGTGTTCAACTGTTTGACAATCGCTTTTTTCACATTTTGAGCAGATGTTTCATAATCATTTTGTGCGCCACCTAAGGGCTCAGGAATCACATCATCAATAATATCAAGATCTTTTAAGAAAGGTCCTGTCAAACGCAACATTTCTGCAGCTTTAGGGGCAAATTTACGATCTTTCCAAAGAATTGCCGCACACCCTTCTGGGGTAATCACGGAGTAGTAAGCATTTTCCATAATTAAAACACGGTTACCACAAGCGACACCTAATGCGCCACCAGAACCGCCTTCACCAATCACAATACAAACCACGGGAACTTTTAAACCAAACATTTCACGTAAATTCACCGCAATCGCTTCACCAATATGACGTTCTTCTGATGCAACACCAGGGAATGCCCCAGGAGTATCTACAAAAGTAATAATTGGAATTTTAGCAAGATCAGCCATTTGCATTAAACGTAATGCTTTACGGTAACCTTCAGGATGCGGACATCCAAAATTACGTTTCAAGTTATCTTTAGTGCCACGCCCTTTTTGTGTACCAATCACCATCACGGGCATCCCATCAAG
This sequence comes from uncultured Victivallales bacterium, assembly GCA_964542845.1. GTDB lineage: Bacteria > Verrucomicrobiota > Lentisphaeria > Victivallales > CAZIVM01 > CAZIVM01. The sequence goes on along the minus strand of CAZIVM010000003.1, from coordinate 37,941 downwards.
TTTAGCAAAACCGCCCACAATAGCTGCGTCATCTGCATAACGGCGATCGCCATGAAACTCTAAGAAATCGGTAAAAATATGTTGAATATAGTCCAAGGTATAAGGACGGTTAGGATGACGCGCTAATTGAACACGATCCCAAGGGGTCATGTTTTCATAGGTTTCCATCATCATTTTTTTATATTTTTTGGTTAAACCCGCAATCTCTTCGGTCAAATCAATATGTTGCTCTTTGCTTTTTTTCTCTAAGACATCAATTTGAGATTTAATTTCGTGGAGGGGTTTTTCAAATTCGAGTACGATTTCTTTCATTATGGGCTCCCGGGTTATTGCATGTTGCGTAATGCATGTCTATAACGGTTTGGGTCGTTTTATATTAATACATAACAATAATATAACACCATTTTCAAGCATTGTCAATCTTTGTGCGCTTATTTTCTAAATAATTTTTGAATTAGAGTTGAAACTTTTACTTTTCGTATTATATTTAATTAAGTTTATTTAACAATATCATACGAAAGGTATTCCTCATGAGAGAACGTATCAAACAAATTTTAGCCAATCCCCCAGTTGAACGCCCCATTTCTGTGTCTGGATGGGTACGAACACGTCGCGACTCCAAGGGCGGTTTTTCTTTTATTGAGATCAATGATGGATCTTGTTTTGCTAATCTTCAAGTTGTGGCACCTGCCTCTTTAAATAATTATGAATCTGAAATCGTAAAACTCCATGTGGGATCTTCAGTCAAAGTGGAGGGCAAACTTGTCCCTTCACAAGGAAAAGGGCAAAAATGTGAAGTCCAAGCAGAAAGTGTGACGGTTTTAGGCTTTGCAGATCCCACCGATTATCCGCTTCAAAAACAAAAAATGACCATGGAATATTTGCGAGAAGTTGCTCATCTTCGCCCACGGACCAATACATTTGGTGCGATTGCGCGTATGCGTGATGTTTTGGCGGCAGCGACCCACGAGTTCTTCCGTGAACGCGGTTTTATTTGGGTGCATACGCCTTTAATTACAGCATCAGACTGCGAAGGCGCAGGGGCGATGTTCCAAGTCACAACACTCGACTTAAATAAATTACCCACAACCCCACAAGGTCAAGTCGATTACACCAAAGACTTCTTTGAGAAAAAAGCTCATCTTACGGTGTCGGGTCAACTCGAAGGCGAAACTTACGCATGTGCATTAGGCGACATCTATACTTTCGGCCCCACGTTCCGAGCAGAGAACTCCAATACGCGCCGTCATTTGGCCGAATTTTGGATGATTGAACCCGAAATGGCGTTTGCCGACATCTATGACGATGCCGATTTAGCACAAGCCTTGCTCAAACATTATTTCCAAGCAGTATTGAAACATTCACGCGAAGATTTAGATTTCTTCAACCTTCGCATCTCCCCCGGATTGATTGACAACTTGGAGCGTCTTGCCCACGCTGAATTTACACAAATTTCTTATACGGATGCCGTTGAACTCCTTCAAAAATCTGGCGCAAAATTTGAATATCCTGTCGTGTGGGGCATGGACTTGCAGTCTGAGCACGAACGTTATCTCACCGAAGAAATTTTCAAAGGTCCAGTCACTGTAATTAACTATCCCAAAGAGATCAAATCTTTCTATATGCGATTAAACGATGACGGTAAAACCGTCGCTGCAATGGATGTATTATTGCCTCAAGTGGGCGAAATTATTGGAGGATCGCAACGTGAAGAGCGTTTAGACGTCCTGACCAACCGTATGAAAGAATCAAATCTTGACCCCGAACAATACAAATGGTTCTTAGATTTACGCCGCTTTGGCTCTGTACCGCATGCGGGATTTGGATTAGGATTTGAACGTATTATTCAGTTCTGTTCAGGGATGCACAATATTCGTGATGTGATTCCATTCCCACGTACCCCCGGTAACTGCGAATTCTAAGTTATGTTTCCTTTTCTCGATAAGATTCAACAAAAACTTGCAATCGCTGAAAACGAGGCACGTTTCCGTACGTTTCGTGCAATCGAACCCGCCCCGCAAGGACGTTGCATATTCCAAGGTAAAAGTTGTTTTGATTTTTCATCGAACGACTATTTAGGGCTTGCGGATCATCCACATCTTATTGAAAAATCGATCGAGTGGACCACGCGTTATGGCGCAGGCGGACGCGGGTCTCGACTTGTTACAGGCACATATCAAGCGATTCTCGACCTTGAAGAACGCCTCGCGCAATGGAAACAAACGGAGTCGGCACTCATTATAGGTGCGGGTTACATGGCGAATGTAGGACTCCTCCATGCGTTAGCTGAAAAAGGGGCGGTTTTCTTTGGCGACAAACTCAATCATGCGAGTTTGAATCTCGGATGCGCTTCCGACAAAATTACATTTAAACGTTATAAACACAACGATTTAGCGCATCTTGAATCCTTACTCTCCCAGTTTGCCGACATCCCACTCAAAGTGATTGTATCCGATACCGTCTTTTCAATGGATGGCGATGTAGCAGACACCCAAAGTTTGCGCGCTTTAGCTCAAAAATTTAACGCCCTCCTTTACCTCGATGATGCCCATGCAGGCGGACTCATTGGCCCCCACGGCAAAGGATTGGCAGGAAGTGATTTTGCTGGCGAAATTGCGATGGGCACATGCTCGAAAGCGTTCGGAAGTTATGGATCCTATGTCGGATGCACGCAAACACTCAAGGACTATTTTGTAAATTATTGTAGTTCAACTATTTATACAACGGCACTTCCCCCATCAGTCTATGGGACGATTGAGGGGGCACTCGATCTATTTATGTCGGAAGAAGGCGCGATGCGTCGCGAAAACGTGATGTTGCGTGCCAATCAATTACGAGAGGGACTCCATGCTCTCGGACTCAACACGTTAGAGAGTTCTACCCCTATTGTCCCTGTAATTGTAGGCGAGAATGAGACCGTTATGCAGTGGTCAAACGCGCTTTTAGAACTCGGTTTTTTAGGCGTGGGAATCCGTTCTCCAACCGTTCCTTTGCATACGGCACGACTCCGCTTAAGCGTCTCCGCCGCCCACACGCAAGACGATATTTCTCAACTTCTTAATGCCATTCAACACGTCCAGAAAAAATTCAAACCATGACCACAGAACTCAAAGAACTTATCTTTATTCGACACGGCTCAGTTCCCGAAAAATTTAACAAATCTTATATCGGACAGGACGATGTGCCACTCAGCGAAACCGGCATTTTGGAATGCGAAGCGACAGGGCGTTTTTTAGCCTCTCTTGCTATTGACAAAGCTTACTGTGGGAATTTAAAACGTGTGACACAAACCGTTGAAGCCGTACGCCGTTTTACCACCAATATTCCAGAACCGTGTGTCGATTCCAGACTCAATGAGATTGATTTTGGCGACTGGGGAATGAAATCGTTTGAGGAAGTTGCACAAATGGATCCTGAGGGATATGCAAACTGGTCGTTAGGGTACTTCGACTACACCTTTCCGCATGGCGAATCTGTGGCTAATTTTGCAAAACGTACGCGTGAATTCTTAGAAGAGATTCTCGCACAAGAGGGATTCCGAATAGCTATTTTTTCACACGGGGGTGTGATTATGTCGCTCATTTCAGATATGATTGGCAATCATCGTGACAACGCTTTCAATATTTGGGTAGAACGCGGAGGAATTGCTAAAGTCAAGGTTCGCGACGATGGTACGGCGCGTCTTTCTCTCATTCTCAAACCCTCCGAGTTTGAAATCTAACATTTTAAAAATAAAAAAGCTGACAATCTCAATGATAGAATATTGTCAGCTCTATTTATATAAAATACTTTTATTTTACGATGTAATTTTGACAATCACAGATTTGAATTCTTGCATCAACGCTTCAGCGCGTTCGCGCGTTTTTGCCTCTGTTGAGATACGAACAATCGGCTCTGTATTTGACCCACGAATAATCATCCATGCGCCATCGGGGAAATCAATACGAATCCCATCTTGCGTATTCGGATGATAAGCCGCATAATCAAATTTGAGCTGACGCAATAATTCAAATGCCTTAGATGCTGCACAAGGAAGTTTATCATCTAAGAAAACATATTTAGGCAACGCTTCAACAATTTGCGAAATGGTTTGATTGCGTTTTGCCATCATTTCCAAGACCAATGCCATTCCTGTAAAGGAGTCGCGACACGGATGAATCGCAGGATAAATAACCCCACCAGAGCCACCTTCCCCCCCCATAATTGCCGATTTTTCAATCATGGCATTCGTCACATTAATTTCGCCCACATTCGCATAAGAGAGCGGACAATTATATTTCTGGGCAATATCTGCAATCATCTTTGAGGTTTGAATATTGACCACAATTGGACCTTGCATTTGAGATAAAATATGTTCGACAGCGATAGCGAGGGTTGTTTGCTCTCCCACGGCATCGCCTTGGTCATTAACAATGACAAGTCGATCTGCATCAGGATCTTGCGCAAAACCAATATCGCATTTTTCGCGACGCACCAAGTCCGTCAAGTCCGTAATATTTGCAGGCGTGGGCTCGGGTTTACGACGAAATATACCGTCGGTTTCCTCATTAATTCCAATCACTTCGCATCCTAACGCCACTAAAAAATCACGCGTAAAATAAGCCCCTACCCCATTACCTGGATCAATCGCCACGCGAAATTTGCGTTGTTGAATCGCGGAAACATCCACAGCATCAAACACTTTTTTCTGATGAACACTAAATGCGTTCGGCAACGTACGAATATTACGATATTCATTTTCGGGCACATAGGCACGTTCTTGTTGATTATAGACATCTAAAAGCTCTGATGCCTCAGTTTTGCTTAAGAAAATACTTTTGGCATTAATAAACTTCAAAGCATTCCACTGCACAGGGTTATGACTCGCCGTAATTGCAATTCCCCCATTGGCACTGAGCTCTTTCACCATCATTTGCACAGTCGGCGTTGGCACAGGGCCTATCAAAACAGGTTGACATCCCACGGAGAGCAAACCTGCCACCACTGCATATTCATACATGGGGCCTGTCGGACGCGTATCACGGCCAACAATCACTTTTCCACGTCCTACATATTCACCAAATGATGCGGCAAACTCCGTAATTAACGCAGGTGTTAATGTTTCACCCACCGTGCCACGCACGCCACTTACAGAGACCTTAAAATTTCGTTTAATCGTCATAATGAAATACCTCGTTCAATCAATCCGCGCACAAACACGGCTTTATCTTCTGCTACCTCATGGTTGTCCCACTCTACAATCATGCGGATAATCGGTTCTGTACTTGATGCACGAAACGCAATCCATCCGTCTGGGAAATTAAAACGAAGTCCATCCGTCTCAACAATTTCAGCCTCAGGGAAATGCGCATAAAAAGAACGCAACATCGCATAACCACGCACCGAATTACAGTTCACGGCGCGCTTAATAATGTGGCGTCTGGGAATTGCATTTGCTAAATCTGCGGAGGTACAATTCTGAACCGCCATCGCTTCCAAAATACGCGCAACGGCATGGTACGTTTCGTAACCCCGACTCTTGTCTAAAAAGGCAACTGAACCCGCCCCTTCACCACCGATAGGGGCATTGGCTTCAATCATTTTGTTAATCACATGAGAGGGGCCTGTTGCCGTTTTGATGCAGTGTGCGCCATTTTGCTGTGCAATTTGATCGACGCTAATTGAACTGCAACCATTTGTAACAATATTGCACCCTTTAGGATAAACGGCACTCAACATGTAGTTTTCTACTAATGGGAAAGAGTATTCTTCAGAAAGTGTTTCGCCTGAACTTGTAACAACAGAAAAACGGGTCATATCCGTATTAAAAACAAATCCAATATCTGCGTGGAGCGCGTTCACAATGGATTGGACTTGAACGGCTGAACGGGGTCGAGGTTCTGGCGAATGGGGCAAGACGCCCGAAGGAGTATCGTTAATCGGAATCAAATGAATGCCGAGTCGTTTTGCAAATTCTTCAGCAAAAACACCCCCTGAGCCTGAACAAAAATCCATCACCACGTTTAACTGACGTTTCCGAATTTGTTCAACATTAATTCCCTCACAAACAAAATTTAAATAACGTTGGTGATAATCCGTTGAAAGCGACTCCACTTTTCCAATCCCATCCCACGATTTTAACTCGTATTGATGCGCATGATAAATATCAAGGAGTTCTTGGATTTGCACCTCATTGTAAAGTGAACCATCTGCGCCAAATGCCAACAAAGAGTTCCAGCCTGCAGGGTGATGACTCCCCCCAATTAAAATACCGCCCTCCGCTTTGAGTTGCGGAATTAACCAATGCAAATAGGAAGCGGGCGCAATACCTGCATCAATCACGGTACAACCTGTCGACATCAACGCTGAAAAGACAGCATTCGTGACCATCGCAGTTGAAGCGCGTGCATCGCGAACTACCACAATTTTCCCGCCCTCAATATATGTCCCTAATGCCGAGGCAAACTGTATCGCCAACGTGGGCGTTAACGCGCCTATCTCGCCACGCATTCCCGAGCTTCCAAAACGAAGCGATTTTACACGACCCTTTTCCATAATATCAAATTCCTTTCAATATTTACGATTCTTTACGCAACAAAGTCAAGGTTTCAAAATGGGGCGTACGGGGGAACATATCCGCCATACGCGTCTCTTGTGGCACATAGCCCGCACGCGCTAAACGCACTAAATCACGCATCAAGGTATCCGGACTGCATGAAACATAAATTAAATTTTTCACGCCCGAATTTGCAATTTGATGACCGAGTCTAGGATGGAGTCCTGTACGGGGAGGATCAACAATAATACAAGCATTCGCGCCACGTAAAGTTTCACCGTACGATTCAAAAATTTTATCCGCTGTCCCTCGTTCAAAGCGAAGATGGGGCATCTCTAAGTTTTTAGCATTATAACGTGCGGCGGCAATCGTATTCGGATCAAGGTCAATCCCCGCTACAAACTCAGGAGGTGTAGGCAATGCGCCTGCGGCCAACGCAAAAATACCCGATCCACAGTAGAGGTCGAATACCGCATCTGCTTGAATTTGTGTCAACCACGCTTGAACCTGTTGAATCAACATATTCGCCACAGGAACGTTCACTTGATAAAAAGAGCCTTGCGGCGTAGAAATCGTACCTAAACAACTCTCTTCTTTTAACCACGACGCATTATGTGCAGGTTGATTACGCCAAACGGTCACACCATTATAAGGGGTATAACGCAAGGTCAAAGCCATACGAGGTTGCAATGAGTGCATAAAACCCGATTTTGCGCGCAACTCTTGAAGCATGGCATTAATCTCAGGACGAGCCAACGCACAAGCGGGTAAATCAAGCACCGACTGATTATCGGCCATCACATAACCTAATTCGCGCATGCCATGATCGTTTTGAAAATTAAGTTTAATCTTATTACGATAATGCGTATCTTCAGGAGAGACAATCGCTTTTTGCATAATCTTTTTCTTAAAAGTAGGATGTTTTTCCCAGAAAGCGGCAAACTGCGTTTGTTTCAACTTAATCTCATTAGCGTATGTCGTGTAATAGTAACAATACCCAGGAGAATACGCCAATGGCGCTTTCACAAGAGAGGTTTCGGGCATCAAAAAGCCCTCAGGCGCCGCTTTGCGTAAACGGGAAGGTTTCAAAATTTTAAGGAGTTCACCCTCAACATAATCCGATTTGTACTTTTTGAAACGGATTCTGACCTCTTCTCCCGGAAGAACATCAGGGACAAAGACCACCTTGTTATCCACACGGGCAAGACCTTTTCCGCCAAAGACAACGGACTCTATAACAACATCAAAAACGGTTTGGGGATTGGGCATGAAAGCTCCTTATTTTTTTACAGCTTGGTGATAACGAATGATACCATTCGCAATTTGTTTGGCTAATTTATCTTGATAAACCGCGGAGCCTAAATTTGCTTCGTCGGCACTATTGGAAATGAATCCGAGTTCGAGCAGAATGCCCGGACATTTTACACCACGCAACACAGAGAAACGCGCGTGTTTCATTCCGCGATCCGTGGCTTTGAGGTTGGCGATTAAAGAACGATGGACGTCATGACACAAACGTAAATTATTACGATCGTTTAAGTTTCCATCATATCGCGTTGAACGTGGGGTTTTATCATAAGTTGAAGGAGCACCCACAGGGGTCATACAAAACGTCTCAATCCCACGAACACTTCGATTTTCGGCAGCGTTACAGTGGATACTTACAAACAAATTGGCACTATATTTGTTGGAAATATTCGCGCGTTGATCAAGCGTAAGATAGGTATCTTTGGTGCGAGTGTAAATTACTTTATAACCCGCTTTACGCAAGTAGGCACCGACACGTTTCGACATCGAAAGGGCTATATTTTTTTCCAAATACTTACGACCTTTTGCGCCTTGATCTTTTCCGCCATGACCTGGATCTATACATATTGTTTTGACAACATGCTTTTTCACACTCGCACGACTAATCAAAGGTAAAATCACATTTCGATAATCCAAAGTGCTAATAAAATATCCCGAAGAAGCCGTTTGGGTTGCGGGGAAAAGCAATGAGATATTCAAACTATTATATGTAGCAGCCTTTTGATTAAGATTCAACTTAAACGTAATCCCCTTCCCTGACAGATAAGCCGATTTCCCTGACACCCTCACCGATAAACCATGTTGACGTGCAATATCGGAGAGTCTGCAATACTGAATCTTTGAAAACGTAGCTGTACGTATCTGGGCAAACATCGTACAGTCTACAGAATTCACTTCGTTGACTTCCGAGAGGAAAATACCACCCATAAACATCAGAAGCGTTAAAGCAACTTTGATGAACTTTTTAAGCATAGGGGCGGTCCTTTTGATGAAGTGTTAATTTATTATGTTTACATAATATAACACCATTTTACCACCTTTCCAAACGCGACATTGATTTTTTTTGCAACTTTTTCAAAAAAATTGAAAAAAAAGAAGACTATGACGTTGTGGGAGGTGGCGCAGAGAGGAAATCGTGATGTTGAGTGAGCCATTTTCGATGTTGATTAAAATGAGGATCAAAAGTGGCAACATGCATCCAAAATCGTTCGGAATGATTAAACTCTAATAGATGAGCTAATTCATGATAAATCACATAATCAATGACTGCTATCGGCGCCATGAGAAGACGCCAATTCAATGTAATGCGCCTTTGCGAAGAACAGTTACCCCACTGCGTTTTTAAGTCTTTAATCCGCACCGACTTCACACGTTCATGCAACAATGTTTTCACTGCCAACAAATGGACACGTGCAGTTAATTCTTGTTCGGAAGAGAGTCGCAAAAGTCGCAAAACATATTGTTTAGGATTTGCTGGATTCCCCCCGTAATAACATTGTCCATTTTCCGAATCAATGCGTATCCCTAAAAGAAGCGTGGAATCTGAGGTAATGTGATGAATTTTACCATGATAAAAAATTTGATTATCCATATCAAAATCATAGGCAGAAATTCGTTTCTTTTGATCAGCTCGCGCCTTGTTCACCCAATCAAGATGGGTCATTGCGAGTTCTAAAATCTTATGATCAGACAATCGAGGAGGCGCACTAATACGCAGCGTCCCATCCGATAAAAGACGAAATCCCACGCGTCGTTTTGCTGTACGTGCAATCACATACGGTGCCAGTGGCGCAAAAACCCAATCATCCATAATACGGAATCGCTTTGATTACACGGGTATATTGCGACACCTTAATCGTATAATGTCCGAGTCCAGCAGGAATAAAAACCACTTGCGCTTCAGGCACTTGCACTTCTTCACCTGTCGATGTAACAATTAAAATAGGCGCCGTAAATGAAATCAAAATATGCGCCCCTTTTTCAATAGATGTTTGTTCCTGATAATCGCTCACTAACTCCAAAAGGTCAAATGAGAAAAACTGACAATGATCGGCTAAAGGGGTGCGTCGATTGAACGCAGGGGTATTTCGTGGCGCAGGAATACAACACGAATTACGTTCCGTAAAATTCAAGGCTTTCAACCCAATCTCACGCGTAGTGTCGGAAGGCGACGCCAAATCAAGTGGTGTACCGCCCCGTTGCTGAACAGAAAGAAATAAGACACCCTCACTTAACGCATGAACGCGACCTGATGGAATCAAATAACTATCTCCTGCAACGGCTTCTGAATTCATTAATAACGCATGAATCTGACGATGTTCACGCACCGCTTCTGAAAACTCATATTGAGGAATATTGCGCTCAATACCTACCGAAATGGTGGCGTGGGGTTGACACGCCAAAAGGTGCCAAAATTGTGTACAGGGAACAGCCCCTTCAAAAAGATTAAGTTTCTGAGGATCAGGATAAACTGTAGGAGGCAAAGGTAAACCTAAGTCTACAATTGAAAATTCAAGCGGAAAATATTCGGAAAGTTCTTCTTTTCCCCATAATGACAAATCGTTGATCTGGACTAAGTCATGCAAGGTTTTCCCTACCAATGCCCCGTTTTCAACTCGACTCGATACACTCACATCATCAACCAATAAATAATAAATCCCCCCCCTTTCACTGGCCACATTTGAAAGGGGAAAAGTTTGAGAAAAGAGATGTCCGCCCCACGATGCTTCCACCGTTTCAACTGAAAAAACCATGGGATAAAGCGGAATCATCACTTCGCCTTTGAGTCAAAAAACCGTTGAGCAAATTCTCGGGTGGTCATAAACGTACCGCGTCCGCGTAGTTTTGCAATAAAAGTATCCAAACGTGCCGTGAGGGGTTTCCCTGCATTACGCACAATAAACGTAGGCAACTGATATTGTGCATCTTTAATCGCCTCGTTAAACTCCCATGGATGCCAGTAAATATTTAAAAAACCACGACGCTTCAAAGTACGTCTGGCCAAGAACTTAAAGAAAAAGAAAGGAAAGTTTTTAAACGCCAACCAAAACAAAGGGAATCGAAACCATGGGGAGACCGATGCAGGAATTTCAAGTAACCCCGACGGTTTAAAGAAAGGGGTTGCAGGCTGAGAAAGCGCATTATAACGCCCCGGAATAAAGGTCGGGTTCGATGAAGAGTCGTAAAGATAGCCTGCGTCGAACAATTCTTGTTCCGAAACACTCGCCATGCGTGGCATACGAAAACCAATCACCTCTTGCTTAGAAAGACGCGTCAATACCTTACGCGATTTTTCAAGATCCGCAACCTCAAATGAAGAGTGATGGTAGCCATGTGAAGCAATCTCTCCACAGGCGGCCATACGTTCTATTAAATCAGGACAAGCCTCTGCAAATGTAGCAGTTACATAAAATGTTACACGCACATCATGATATTTTTCAATCGTATCTAAAATACGCTCTGTCCCAATGCGCGATACTTTGATTTGTGTTTCAAAATCAAGCGCAATACCGCGTTCCATCGGCACATCAAACTCTTCAATATCAAACGAAAGCAAAATAGCGCGTTGATTCACTTTATTGGATTTCATCTTTAATGCCTCTGAGTGAAAAACAAAAATGACACATCGAACGTAAAATCAATTTCCCTAAATGATAGGTTTCGCGAATCAAAACAGGCAGGCGTTTTTTCGACATCACAATGCCCTCTGCAATCGTCACATGAACATCATCCACGCGCACTTTACAGGTCTCTGCCATCGCAATAAATTCGGTATCAAACAAAAATGATTTAATCGTTGTCCTTAAGAAGATGGCACGACCGCGTTGGTTAAAACCTTTAAGCCCCGCTTGAGCATCATGATCTTTTAAGCGAAGAAAAACACGGTTTATCCAACGTAAAAAATAGGTAATATTACGACGTTTATCACACTTCAACGCATTGGCATAAGTTTCGTCACGCAAGGCAGCAACAACATCAGCGCCCTTGGCTAACGCATCATAAATATGAACAATGCTTTCCACACCAAAAGGGAAATCATAATCTGTATAAATCACAAAATCGCCATCTGCCTCCTCTACGCCACGACGCAAAGCAAAACCTTTGCCTTGATTCGGAAAAGAGTTAACAATTTTAAAATGAGGGGTCCATTCCAAAATTTCGGCAATATCTTTTTCGGAAAAAGGACCTTGCTTAGACCCATCATTAACCAAGATAAAGCGAATATCAACCTTTGAACCTAAAATACGAATGGTATCACGCACACTTGCAGCGACATCGTGCGCCCAACCAGGATGCGGATTATACGCGGGAAGAACAATGTCAAGTTTCATAGTCGATATTTTCCTTCTGTTGATTTATTATTACTAATATATGTATATAATATAGCACACCCCTCGCACGTTTCAAGAAAAAACGCAAGATAAATAAAAAAAAACCATGTTATTGGTATCAACAACATGGTTTTAAGTGTCATATTAAAGAAAATTACGCATTTTCTGCTTGGAATTTCTTCATAAACGCCACCAACTTTTCAACACCTTCCAATGGAATAGCGTTATAAATTGATGCGCGCATGCCACCGACAGAGCGATGTCCTTTAAGACCACTCAAGCCAGCCGCTTCGGCTTCTTTAGCAAATTTCGACTCAAGTTCCTCAGAAGGAAGACGGAAGACCACGTTCATATCTGAACGGAATTCTTTTGCGTTTGGACATGAATAATATCCATTAGAAGCATCAATAGCGCCATATAAAAGCATAGCTTTTTCGTTATTCACTTTTTCCATCGCATCGAGTCCACCATTTTCAAGCAACCAATCCGTAACCAATGCAATCATATAAATTGCAAAAGTACAGGGTGTATTATAAAGAGAAGGCTCTTTGGCTTGGGTTTCATAACGTAATAAAGCGGTGATGTTTTTTGGAGCACGTGCCAATAAATCTTTGCGAACAATCACCAAAGTTGCCCCTGAAGGACCAATATTTTTCTGTGCGCCAGCGTAAATCAAACCAAATTTAGAAACATCAACTTTGCGTGAAAGAATGTCAGAAGACATATCGGCAACTAAAACAGCTTCCGTTGTAGGGAACGATTTCCATTGCGTTCCTTGAATGGTTTCATTCGATGTAATATGCACATAAGATGCCGCAGGATCAAACACTGTAGGCGTTGGAATATATGTAAATGATTGATCCGCACTTGATGCGATTTCGCGAACTTCACCAAAGAGTTTGGCCTCTTTCATCGCTTTTTGTGCCCATGCGCCAGTATTTACATATTCCGCAAAACCATTAGGCAACATTAAGTTCATCGGCACCATTCCAAATTGAAGTGATGCGCCACCTTGAAGAAAAAGAATCAAATAATCTTCTGGAATATCAAGAAGTGAACGAAGATTTGACTCTGCACGTTGAATCACTTCTGTAAATAATTTACCGCGATGCGACATCTCAATAATGCCCATGCCAGTATTTTGATAATCGGAAAACTCTGCCTGAGCACGTTCCATCACCGCGGTAGGAAGCATAGCAGGCCCTGCACTAAAATTGTAAATTCTCATTTTCATCCTTGTAATTTTTGCGTTAATCGCATCGAGAAGACAATATATTATACCACAAATATAAAAAAAATAAAGTTAAAAGAGTAAAAAAAGCAAAAATAAATAAATTTTCGCAAAAAAAACTGGGAATTACTCCGAATTTCGCTTGAAATTTCAAAAGAACAGTGGCATATTATAGACGTAAGGAAAATTTAACCCTATAAAAACAAGGAAAATTTCATGTTAAAAGCGAATAATACACTCCAACGCAGAATGATATTACACGCCCTTGCTCAGGTCACTTCTCACCCGACGGCTGAAGAAGTTTTCGATCTCGTAAAACCATTACTGCCTAAGATTTCTTTGGCAACCGTGTATCGCAATCTTGAAAAAATGACTCAGCTTGGCGATGTTTTATGCTTGGAAATAGCAGGAAAACAACGTCGATACGATGCCGTCACGGCACCACATTTCCACTGTAGATGTCCGATTTGCGGAAAAGTATCTGATGTTGAATCTGACGAAAGTACGCGCATGATTCTTTCATTACGCCAAATGGTTAAAAAACTTAATATGGAAAATTATCAACTCGAATTCTCAAAACAATGCGCTGAGTGTAGAGTCCGCGGTTAATCAACGACCGCTCACGCAAATAAGTGCTACTAAAGGAGTACGATTATGAAACAAAATGACATTATCAAAAACAACGTAACAGGTCTCGTTGTTCAAGTCTTAAATCCAGGAACTGCAACGGCTTGCTGTTCTCCAGATGCCGTTATTTTAGATGAGCTTGCCCGTGATGGTGCAGTTGAAAAACACGTCCCTGTTGTAACCGGCGATGCCAAAGGAATTAAAGTAACAGTTGGTAGCGTTGCGCATCCAATGGATCCAGACCATTTCATCGAATTTATCGAAGTGATTAATGGACCTTATGTGAACCGCAAATATCTTAAACCCGGGGAAGCACCTACTGCGGAATTCTACGTTCCTATGCAAGAAGGTCTTATCGTGCGCGCTTACTGCAATAAACACGGACTCTGGAAAGCATAATCCGAGAAAGGCATACCATGACTCAATCCTTTGCAAAAGCCATTCAAATTGCTGAAAATATATACTGGGTGGGGGCTATTGATTGGAAAGTTAGAGATTTCCACGGTTACTCAACCAACCGTGGATCCACCTATAACGCATTCTTGATTCTTGACGAAAAAGTAACCCTCATTGATACAGTGAAAGCCCCCTTTTTCGGAGAAATGATGCAACGTATTTCAAGTGTAATTGACCCACAAAAAATCGACTACATCGTTTCTAATCACGCCGAAATGGATCACTCGGGTGCATTACCCGCAACTGTTCAAGCGGTTCAACCCGAAAAAGTATTTTGTTCTGTAATGGGCAAAAAAGCGTTGATCGACCACTTTGGTGAACTTGATCTCACCGAAGTGAAAACAAACGATGAAGTCTCATTAGGGAAAAATACACTTCGTTTTGTTGAAACACGAATGCTTCACTGGCCCGATAGCATGTTCTGCTATCTCAAAGAGGAAGAGATTCTTTTCACACAAGATGGTTTTGGAATGCACCTCGCATCCGATCGCATGTATTCGGACGAAATTCCAGAAGATGTGATTCGTTACGAAGCCAAAAAATATTTTGCAAACATTTTACTCCCCTATGCGCCACAAGTTCTCAAACTTTTAAACGATTTTCCTTCGTTAAACATCTCTGTTAAATTATTGTGTCCGGATCACGGACCTCTTCATCGCGGAGAATGGATTGGGAAGATGTTGAATTGGTATGGCGAATTTGCAGGTCAAAAAAAGGCACGCAAAGCTGTAGTGGCTTATAGCACCATGTGGGGCAGTACAGAACAAATGGCTGTGGCCGTTGGCGAAGGATTGCGTGAACGTGGGATTGAACTCAAAGTACTCCCTCTTCATGGCACACATCGTTCAGATGTTATGACAGAAATTTGGGATGCGGCAGCACTTGTTGTCGGCAGTCCCACAATCAATAATGGGATGTTCCCTGAAGTTGCAGATCTCCTTTGCTATGTAAAAGGACTCCGCCCTAAAAACTTAGTCGGGGGTGCGTTTGGATCTTTTGGATGGAGTGGCGAAGCCTCAGTTCAAGTGGCAGAACAACTTAAATCGTTTGGGGTCAATCTCATTGAACCCATTAAATCTAAATATGTACCGAAACAAGACGACTTAGTTGCTTGCAATGAATACGGAAAACTCATTGCAGATGCAATTGATGAATTACTCACAAAACAAAACTAAAAACCCGAAAGGAAGATGATCTTATGAGCGCATCTTATGTATGTAATGTCTGCGGTTATGTCTACAACCCTGCTGAAGGTGATCCTTCACAAAATATTCCTCCTAATACCCCATTTGAAAACCTTCCTGATTCATGGACATGCCCTATGTGTGGCGTCCCTAAATCTGAGTTTTCAAAACAATAATTGAGGAGACAGAATGGAAGGATGCAAAGTGTGTTTTCTTGATCGTGATGGTGTCATCATTGTCGAAAAAAACTACTTATCAAAACCCGAAGATGTTGAACTCATCGAAGGTGTCGTTGATGCGCTTCGCATCCTCCAATCACTCAATTTTACCCTGATTGTGGTCTCAAACCAATCAGGTGTTGCGCGTGGATATTTCAGCGAAAACGACGTCATGAAAGTCCACGAACATCTTATCAAACAACTCGCGCAGGAAAAGATACAAATCAAAGATATCTTTTACTGTCCACACCATCCCAAAGGGATTGCGCCGTACAATATAAACTGCGGTTGTCGTAAACCTGAAATAGGGATGTTCACACAAGCCATTGAGAAGTACAATATTGATATAACCCAATCCATCATGATTGGCGATAAAATCAGCGATATTCTTGCAGGAAAAAAAGCAGGATGTTGTTGGGAAGGTATGGTACTTACAGGGCATGGTTTCGAAGAGAAATCCGAAGCAGAACGTATGAGAATACCGTTATTCGAAAATCTCTTCGATGCCGCGCAATGGCTCCAACATAACTCATCGGAGTAAATAAAAAAATGACTGTTGATGTTCAAGAAAAACATATTGTAATCGAAGGGATGAAACATTGCGGAAAAAGTACGCACGGTCGTGCGCTTGCACAACATTTAGGGTGGCCTTTTTTCGATACAGATGAACTTATCATTGAAGGATTTTCTCGTCAATTAGATAAACAACTCTCTATTCGCGACATTTTTATTATGTTAGGCGAAGAAAAATTTGAAGCGTTTGAGGAGCAAATCGTAAAAGGATTGTATGCAAAACTCAAAAACACATCCACACGATGTGTTATTGCGTTAGGCGGACGCCCTCCGACCAATCCTAAATTACATCCTTATTTAAAAGCGCTCGGAAAAATTGTCTTTATCCGTGTACCGACTGATCTTTTATATAAACGTTCAACGCGTCGTGGGCCCGTCCCATTTCTCGATCCGGAACGTCCTCGTGATCACTTTGATGAGATCTGCGAACAACGTCAAGACATGTACGAAAAAATTGCAGATATTACCATCGAATTGGGCGACTCAACCGTCATGGATGCCCAACAGATGGTCATCAATACCGTCAAAAATAAACTCAATAGTTGGCTGGAAAGTTAATCCCGTCTAACGAAACCCATAACAAGGAGCAATACTATGACTTGCTTAATCGGACAACAGGCCCCAGATTTCACCGCAGATGCAGTGATGGCCGACAACTCAATCAAACCTTTAACGCTCTCTAGCTTCAAAGGCCGTTACGTCGTTCTCTTTTTCTATCCATTGGACTTCACCTTTGTTTGTCCTACAGAAATTGTAGCATTCGATAAAGCTATCGAAGAATTCCAAGGGCGCAATGTAGAAGTCATCGGCGTATCAGTCGATTCAGCCTACTCTCATTACGCGTGGAAAAACACCCCACTTAATAAAGGAGGTATCGGCAATATTCGTTACCCACTCGTTGCTGATTTAACTAAAAAAATCGCATCGGACTATGGCGTATTAAATGAAGGAGGCGTTGCTTATCGTGGACTCTTCCTTATTAACCGCGAAGGGATTGTTCAACACATGTTGATTAATAATCTTCCATTAGGCCGTAGCATTGCTGAAGCGATTCGCATGGTTGATGCGCTCCAACTTTTTGAAGATGTAGGCGAAGTTTGTCCTGCAAACTGGCATAAAGGTGAAGAGGCTATGCAAGGCAGTTTTGAAGGTGTTTCCAGCTACATGGGAAAACTTGAAAAATAAAGCGTCATCACCGACTTTATCAGATCTTAATTTAGGAGCAGGAAATTCCTGCTCCTCGTTTGCTTTAAAAATATGTTAGGAAAAATACCGAATGGGATTCATCAAATTCTCACCCAAAGCTAAAAAATATCGCGACAAAGTTGTCTATATCCTTGCTAAAACAGGATTAATTTTTGTCAAAATCCTTCCGCACTTCTTATTGCACTTTTTTGCATGGGTGGGAGGGCTTTCCATTTGGTATTTTTCACCATTTACGCGTCGTGTAATTCTTGCAAACTTGAAAATCGCATTCCCCGAATCTACCATGAAAGAACGCGTCAAGATTGGAAAATCGAGTCTCTATTCTTTGTGCATGACAACAATGGAAAGTTTTTGGTTTGTAGGATCGCCCAAACGGATCCAAAAATATGTTTCTGTAACCCCAGAGATGCATCAAATTCTCAAAGAGGCTCATGCCAAAGGAGATGGCGCCATTTATATTGTTGCTCACTTAGGAAACTGGGAAATGGCAGGGATTGCTTATCCTCAAATTATTGGCGGACATGTTTACCCTGTTGCGCGTACGTTTAACAATTCGGCGATTGATGACCTCATGACACAAATGCGAACAGCAAATGGAAATGGTGTTATCAAGTCCAACGAAGCGGCCAAAGGGATGATTAAGGCACTGCGAGCTGGAAAAATGGTTCCGACTTTAATTGATCAAAATTCGTCAGTGGCAGATGGTGGCGTTTTTGTCGATTTTTGCGGACTCCCCGTTCCGGCATCTCGCGCCCCTGCAAAGTTTGCACTTAAACTCAATTGCGATATTTTTATCGTCAACCTTATTCGTCAAAAAGGGGGGAAACTTAAATACGAAATTCTAAAATTTAACAGAGAAACTGAAGATGAAGTTGCTTTAACGCAAGCCCTCCTTTATCAATCTCAATCCATGCTAAAAAAATATCCGCAACAATATTTATGGTTTTATAAACGTTTCCGTTATATTCCGCGCGAATTGAATTTAGAACAACGCAAATTATATCCGTTTTATGCCAACTTAACGCATGATAGTTTTTATCCTGCAAATCAACGTCGTAAAGATGGCGACACCTGCGAAAATATGACGGTTCAAGCCCCCTCGCAAAAAACACAACCCATTCAAACCTGTCAAAAATCTGCGATTCGTAAATGGACCAAACCTTTACGCGATAAAATCGCCTATTACTCGGCAGCGCTTGGCATTGCGATACTCAAAATTCTCCCTTTGTGTGGAATTAAACTTTTAGCTAAAATTGGACAACTTGCCATGTGGTATTGTCGAAGCGATGCGAAGTCCATTTCAATGGCTAACCTCAAAATTGCATTTCCTGATATGTCAGAAAAAGAACGTTATCGTATCGCCAAAGAGAGTATTTATTCATTGGCGTTAACTTCACTGACCCCTTTTTGGTTTTCCGGAAACCTTAAGCGAATTGATAAGCACATTACAATTACCCCTGAGGTTCGTGAAGTAATGGAGCAAGTGGTGAGCGAAGGCAAAGGAACCATTTATGTCACCTCTCATTTTGGAAATTGGGAAATGGCAGCATTGGCTTATACACATAATTATCCAGGGGGATTTACCTCTATTGCGCGTACATTTAATAATTCTGGCATTGATAAATTAGTCACTCAAATGCGGACCGTCAATGGCAACAAGGTCATTAAGACGAATGAAGCGGCCAAAGGGATGCTCAAAGCACTACGAAAACATGAAATTGTTGCGACTGTTAACGATCAAAATACCCCTATTGCTGAGGGCGGCGTTTTTGTTGATTTCTTTGGAATCCCTGTTCCTACCTCTACGGCCCCTGCTCGTTTTGCCATCAAAACAGCGTGTAATTTAATGATGGTGCAACTCATTCGCACGGAAAACGATCAATATAAATATATCGTAGAGCGTATTTATTATGATGGACTCAATGAAGTGGAACTTACTCAAAAAATATTAAAATCCAACGAAAAAAATATTGCGAAATACCCCGAACAATATCTTTGGTTTTATAAACGTTTTCTTAATATTCCCCGTGAACTTCCTGCAGAAAAAAGAGGATTATTTCCCTACTATGCGGTCAATACAAATCAAAAATTTTATGGCGTAAGTACACGTCAAAAAAATATCGGCGATGTCGAAATTCACAAAACCTAACCGAGGAGATTATCATGTACAACGAACTCATTAAAGCACTTCAATCCCCCAACTTTCCTGAAAAACCTGCCACTGAAGTTGCCATTACACATTGTCAAGAAACAACCCCTATATTGCCTTTGTTTGATCTTTATACCCAGCAAAAACCCGAAGAAGGGGCTGTCGCTCAACTTTGGATGGACGAAGATGGACTCCACATGGTCGCATTGATGCAAGATAGTAACCCTCATTCGCGCGCAGTCAAAGGGGATCACACATGGGAAAAAGGGGATGTTTGTGAAGTTTTTTATCAACCCGATGCGGAGCAAAAACCCTATTTTGAATTTCACATCACCCCAAATCAAGTGACCCTTGAATACTATATTCCCGATGCAGAACAACTCATCGCTGGCGCCTATAAAGATGAAGATCTTTTGATTCAAACACCAATGATTGCCGAAGCCGAAGTGTTTGCAAATGGCGATATGTCAGGATGGATTGCCAAAATCGATTTACCCATGGAGTTGTTAATGATGTTCCGTCAAGGAGCGCCCAAAGGGAAATTTGCGGTTTGTCGTTACAACGAACGCAAAGATGAATCCCTTGAACTCTCATCGACAACCGTTTTCCCATCCCCTCGTTATCACCAACCTCACTGCTGGCACACATTCCAGTATGTCAACCCTTTTAACTAAGAGATAATATATGGCCCGAAAAAAGAAAACTATCCCTGTTCTTCCAGAAATACTCGACTTTGATAAACCTGTTCCAACTTTAATTGTAAGCAATACCGTCGTCTATCCCTATACACTCTCTCCGTTGATTGTGGAAGGGATTGAAGACGTCGAAGCGGTGGAACTTGCATGTAGAACAGATCGATTATTAGCCATCTACGTTGAAGCCCCGACCCGACTCGAAGATAAAATTAGAGAAACCATGTCGAACTTCATCTCAGATGATGATGACTTCTTTGTTACGCCCACGCATTCACGTGCAATCGCACATGGAACGCTTGTTCGCGTCATTAAAACGTTAAAACTTCCCGATGGCAATTTGCGTATTTTAGTACGAGGCCTCAATCGTATTGTTTACCTCGCTAATGAATCGAAAAGCGAAAAATCAGTTTACCTCACCTTATATGGCAAACGCGATTTACATCATCTCCCAACCGAACAAGAATTGGCACTGAATAATACCGTTTGTCAAGCGTTTAGCGACTTAGTAGAAGCTTCTCCATTTTATCCCGACGATCTCAAAATCGCCGCCATGAATATGGAAAATCCCGAACGTACAGCCGACACCATTGCCGATGCAATGAATATACCTTTATATGAAAAAATGATGGTATTAATGTATGCAACAATTGAAGATCGTTTCAAAGTGTTGCTTCGTGCAATTACGCGGGAACTCACGATTGCAGGATTATCTTCTGATATTCAAAAACAGGTACATGAATCGATTAACAAAACGAATCGCGAACACTATTTGCGTGAGCAACTTGAAGTGATTCGTCGTGAACTCGGTGAAACCTCAACCAATCCTGATGCCGCTGAATTTATGACTCGCCGTCAAGGGGTAAAACTTTCTCAGCAAGCTTCTGATGTTTTTGACAAAGAGATTTCACGCCTTGAAATGCTTCATCCCTCATCTCCCGAATATCATCTTTGTGTAACTTATATCGACTGGATTTTATCGTTGCCTTGGGGCATCTATACAGACGATCATTTGAACACGCTTGAAGCTAAAAACATCTTGGATCAAGATCATTATGGTCTTGATGAAGTGAAAGATCGTATCCTTGAATTTTTATCCGTCATGGAAATTCGCAAAGAGAACTTCCGTTCGCCCATTTTATGTTTTGTAGGCCCTCCAGGGGTAGGTAAAACGTCGTTAGGGCAATCGATTGCAAAGTCGATTAACCGCAAATTTGTTCGCGTCTCCTTAGGTGGCGTACGTGATGAATCCGATATTCGCGGACACCGTCGCACCTACATTGGCGCCCTCCCCGGACGCATCATTTCAGGGCTTAAACGCGCAGGATCATCGAATCCAGTCTTTATGCTTGACGAGATTGATAAACTTTGCAGCGATTTTCGTGGGGACCCCGCTGCGGCGTTGCTTGAAGTGTTAGATCCCGCTCAAAATGTGGCATTCTCCGATCACTTCTTGGATATCGACTACGATTTATCATCGGTCTTTTTCATTGCAACAGCCAATACGTTAGATTCAATTCCTGAGCCACTACGCGATCGTATGGAGCTCATTTTCCTTTCTGGGTATACACTCCCCGAAAAACTCCAAATTGCAAAACGCTATCTTGTGCCACGTCAACTTACTGATAATGGAATTGATGCAAAACAATTAGAGTTCACCGATGCAGCATTGAATGAAATTATTCGGTTCTACACCTCAGAAGCTGGCGTACGTTCACTCGAACGCACCATTGGCAAAGTGTGTCGCAAATTTGTACGCGAACAACTTGAGGCCAATCAAAAAATGCCGTTCAAAAAGTGCAAACTCACGGTTAAACACATTGGCAAATACCTTGGCGCACAAATTTATCTTCATGATGAAGGGAAACGTCCTTCCGAAATTGGTGTAGCCACAGGAATGGCATGGACAGCTCATGGGGGTTGTATTCTCCCTGTAGAGTGTAGTTTAACCCCAGGTAAAGGCGAGATCAAACTCACTGGTTCCTTGGGCGACGTGATGAAAGAGTCGGCCATTACAGCTCTAACCTATATCAAAGCGAACGCTAAAAAATTAGGTATTGATGCAAAACGTTTTACTGAAAATGATATTCATATCCACGTTCCCGATGGCGCGACCCCCAAAGATGGACCTTCCGCGGGGATTACGATTGCGTCAGTCCTCTATTCTGTGTTTGCGGAAAAAGCGGTGTCAGCGCGTTATGCGATGACGGGCGAAATCAATCTTCGTGGAAAAGTCACCGCTATTGGTGGACTCAAAGAGAAATCAATCGCAGCGTTACGTTCTGGCATTACGGAGTTTATTGTTCCTAAACAAAATCAAAAAGATTTAGAAAAAATTCCTGCAGATATTTTAAAAGAGATGCACTTCCATTTCGTAGAAGAAATCGGGCAAGTATTTCATCTTCTTTTTGAAAAAACACCCAAAAAACAAATTAAGACTAAACCTAAAAAATAATTTCTTTTGTGGGTCAACAATCAGGGCGCTTATTCAAGCGCCCTTTTTATTTTAAACTCCTCATTAAAAATTAATTCTCAGAAGAACCTTCTTGTAATAACGTTAACGGAGATGTCCTCGCCGCCCATATCGCAGGGATCATAGAGGCAATTAAACATAAAATCAGGGTAAAAATCGACCCTTCTATTATGCGCGACCACGGAATATCGAACGCCCATCCCATCCCACCAAAGAAATGCGAATGTGCCGCAAATTGCGCACTGCAAAGTCCTGACCCCACCCCAAAAAGCAGACTCATCACTGTGGCGACAATCGCAATCATGATCGCTTCGGCAAGCACCAAACGGAAAAGACCCCATCGGGTTAGCCCCACAGCACGCATAATCCCAATCTCGCCTTTACGCGAACGGATCGATGCAAACGCGGTATTCGCAACCGAAATTGAGACCACTAACAAAATCAAAAGCGGGATGCGTAACATCCCATCAATCATCATATTGGAGCGTCCGACCAACGATTGATTCAACGCTTTTTTAGAAGTCAAGCGAACGGTTTCACGCCCCACAACGCTTTCGCCCATGCCAAGAACATGAAACGACTCCCCACGATTTTTCATTGCAATGTGTTCAATCGACTTTTGTAGTTTTTCAGTTTGCAAATCCTCAGAAACATTCATCCATAAATAATTTGTACGATGCAAATTGAACGCATATTTCATGGCATCATGCGAAGTAAAAACCATCGCGGCAGTTCGTGTAAAATTACGACGTGTCCCTGAAATTTTAGAGAACCAATGCCACCCTTGCATGCGAATAATGCCTGCCACTTTAAAAACAACCACCTGCGGATTTTTTTCCAAAGTTAACACTTCTAAACAATCCCCAACTTTAAGATGTCGAGCAACGCCATTCTCTTCAATCCAAGCAGCATGGGCAAAGTAGTCGGGAATCAAACATGCCATGAGTTCATTTTTCATCATCTTTTCTGCCGTCTGCTTATCGCTCACAAACTCAAAGGGGAATAATGCATTCTCCTCAAAAATGGAGTGAAATGCTACGCCACACATCACAATATTGTCTTGACGCACAATGCTTTGACGGATTGCACTGCGCGTTAAATCCTTTGCCAAACGCACTTGTTCAATCGCAATAGGTTCACACTGTGTTGATTCAACCCCTTGAAGTTGTTTGACCTCATTGACACTCTCTTCATTTAGTCCTCCAGGCACCACCGAAACAAACATATCTGGCATCCATTGCCCTGAAACAAACGGTATCATCATAGAAGCACTCCATATCAATATCATCATAAAGAAACCCAACCCAATACTTAACGAAATCACAGTCCCAACCGTTCGCCAAAGATTCGCGCGAAGTTGTGATCGCAAAAACATGGGATGTATCCCTAAGAGACGCGCAAGTATGCCTGCAAATATCTTTTCACATAACACCGTCATGACGGGAGCCATACATACGAACCCAATCACCATCGCTACGCATCCCCCCACATAGGCCATCATCGCATAATCTTCATCAAACCAATCCACCGAAACAACCATAGGATTAACTGCAAGCAAAAAGAGTCCAAGCACCGCCACACGCCACGACGTATGAGGCGGGCGCGCATTTGCCATGGGCATCATTGCTTCAATCGGACGTATTCGCACAGCACGTATCATCGGTAAAACAGAGGCAATAAGCGCACCCACCAAACTACAAATACCAGTCAGAAGAATAGTCCAAAAACCAATCTTCATTTGGACATCGCTATTGCCCATCCATTGTAAAATATAAAGCAGAATATAACCTGAGAGGAGTCCGCCTAACCAGCCCAAAATACCGTAAAACAGACTCTCCAAAAGAATCATCCCCGCAATTTGACGTCGTGAAAACGCCACAATACGCAAAATTGCCAGTTGTCGAATCCGCTCATCAACCCCCATACTTAAGGTTGTAAAAATAATAAAAAACGAAACCAACATCGAAATCGCCGTTGCAGAATAGGCTTGTGAAAGATTGCGACGTCCTCCATCATCGACACGTTTTTGCATCACTTCTAGCAGTTGAGATTGCTGTGTCATATAAAATGCGTGACTATTTTCTGGTGAACGACAACTTGAAATAATATCGGCTATATTTTGATGCGGAGGCGTGTTCACGATTGCAGAAGTTGCATGGAGTTTGCCTCCAGCGACTTTCTCCGCCCATTCCCAATTCGTAAAAATGCCAGATGAACTTGTAACATCCATCAAAGGAGTGTCTGAAGATAACAAATGATACTTCTGGGCGTTGACCCCATCGGACATCACACCCACCACATTGAACGTAAAAAATCCAGCATTCGAAGCAATCTCTATCTCATCGCCTAATTTGACTTGAAAACGTTCTGCTATAGATTCAGTTAAAACCACCGCAGAAGTATCCGTATAAATCTTATCCCATGTCCCGTTCGCCATCGGATAAGGGGGTATCGCAGCGTTCACCCCCTGAAGCGGAACCCCTCCCCCCGTAGGCAAGCCATACACAACAGGCGCTAATGCACCTTGACTTGGACGCCCTCGCCCACCCCCACGACGAGGTCCACCAGCAATCTCTTGCGAATTCGCTACAATGGAGAGTAAATTTTGAGGTTGTTGAGATTGAGCAGGAAGCTGTGGCGTAGTTGAAGTGATTAAAGGAGCGATTGACTTTAAATTTGAATCCGTAGCTTGCATATTTTCAGGACGCACAGGAGAAGTTGCCCGACCTCGTGATGCGCGAATTCCCCCTTTTTTCTGTGCGTTCACGCGTGTTGCAGAACTAAAAAACATGGCATAACGCGAATCAAGTTGCAATGTTTCAAAAGAAGGTTGAACCGAATCTATACCATAAGGAGTCCCTTCGTAGGCAATGAACATTAACTCGGCACGATCTTTAATCAAATCAGGATCATCATTAAATTGATCAAACATACTATCGTATCCTGCCACAAGCCAAGAGACCACGCTTGCTGCAGCAATCATCGCGACCAATGTTAAAATAGAGCGCACGGGATTTCGCCAAAGATTGGCAAAAGTGAGTTTCAAAAGCAAACGCATCTTAAACCTCCATGATGGAGATATTCAAAATATCTTGATAAGCAGATGCAAAATCATGAACGTTATGAAAATCCTTGTTAATCAAGGTTTTAATCAATTTTCCATCACGCAAAACAAGCGTTTTATGCGCCCACATCGCCACGGAAGGTTCGTGCGTAACCATGAGAATGGTACACGATTCATCCTTACAAAATTGAACCAAAAGTTTACAAAGCTGTTGACCTGAAACCGTGTCTAGACTCCCTGTGGGTTCATCCGCCAAAATAATTGAAGGCTGTGGAAGTAGCGCGCGCGCAATCGCGACTCGCTGTTGTTCTCCACCCGAAAGCGAATGGGGATAACGATTTAATTTATCAGCAATACCCAAATGATTCACAATTGAGAGGAGTCGATTCATATCAGGAGTCAAACCTGCAGAAAGCATTGGAAGCAGGATGTTATCCTGAACAGATAACGTAGAAATTAAATTGAAAGATTGAAAAATAAAACCAATTTTAGTTCGACGTAATGCTGTTAATTTCTGATCGGAGAAATGCGAAATGTCGTCACCATCAATCTCAATTTTTCCTTCTGTAGGCGACGCCAAGCCCGCCACAAGATGCAAGCAAGTACTCTTGCCCGAACCACTCGGCCCCATAATCGCAATAAACTCGCCTTGTTGCGCAGTTAATGAAAATTGATTTAAAACACGATGCGGCTGATTCGACTGAACATAATCTTTAGAAAGGTTTTCAACAACAAGCGGGGGTATAAATGCAGACATGCTCAACTCCATAAATTATAACTTTAGATTTTAACATCATTATAACATACATGTTATAAACCTAAGAGTCAAGTCCTAACCCAGCACAAATTTTTAATTATGATTTTGAGTTCAACAAAAATAGCTAATATTAGCTAGCACGTTGATTAAACATACATAAAATACATGCCAATGGCAGAAAAACTAGCAATGGTTGTCACAAAAGCAAAGCCCGCATAAACAGGGGGTTTATTGTCGGGAAGGTCTTTTGCAAAAAAGAAAGAAGCCGCAATCGCAAACATTGCCATCACATTAAATGATTGCCATATCCAACCCGATTCAACAGGCACAAAAACCATTAAAACCACAGGGAGTACGGAGAATATAATCGCGGCAATGCCACAGAGCTGAGATAACATAAAAAATCCTTTCGACGTTGTTAATTACACATTAATTTACCACCAAAATGGTAAAATTCAAATTTGAAACGTGATAAAACAAAAAAAAAGTGTAAAACTATATAATAAAAAATGGATATTGCTTGAAAAAGCACAAAATTTGTCGTATATTACAAATAAGTATTAAATTTATCTAAACTCCCATGGAGGTCTCTATGAAAAAATTAACGCTATGCGTTACGATTTTCCTCACGATTTCATTGTCGATTTTTGCTCAAGGAAAAAAAAGTAAAGAAGAAGCGCAAGACCCTTCCAATCCTAAAAATTATAAACTCACTGAAAATATCGATTTAAAAGGTATTGGGCTCAAGCTCAAAGGTCTTGCGGGGGGGAAACAAATTCCTGTCACTGCCCCCTCGGTCTTTGATGGGGAGCAATTTCAAGATGGGAAAAAAGAAAAAGTACGTCTTGTGAACGAATTAGAATTTCTTATTAATCAACAAACCGTTGCTGTCTATGCGGCACCCATGGGAGGAATTCATGTGTATAAACCTAAAATCCGGCCTAAGTTCGCTATTCCAGATCAATACCAAGTGCATGAGGAAATGCTTGAAGCGTTAAATAAGGCTAAACAGCCAGAGACTTTAGATGAAATCGTGCAGTGGTATAAATCACTAACGGGAATAGCGATTAATCTTGAGGACTTGGCTAAGCCCACGCCGAAAGGAAATTATACTATTTATACATTTAAAACACCTCTTAAAACGCATCACAATAATAAAAAAATGTACTCTCAGCGCGCATGGGTCATCGCTCCCCTAAAAGAAGATACGGCCGTTTTTCTACTTGAATACGGAATTAACATTCCCTCCGACCCCAAAATTGACGCGCAAATACAAAAAGATTTTGAGAAGATTGCAGCCACAATTTCTTTTTCAAGTACAACTTATGCTTCTGCAATCAAAGGAAAAAGCGCCCCAATTTCAAAGAAGAAAAATCGCTCCAAAGATTATTTGACCAAACTTGAAGCAACGAAAAATATGGTTAAAAACATGCAAGGATGGAGTTGCATCGAAACAGACAATTATGTATTGGCAACCAACAGTAAAGACAAAAAATTAGTCACGGACATTACACAAAAGATTGATGATTGTCGCGCCATTTTTACAAGTTATTATCCAGAAGCAGACTCCTTTATCAACGTTGGTCTCGTTAAACTTTTTAACACCCGTGAAGAATATGTCACCTATGTCCCCCCAGATTGCAAGTGGTCGGCAGGGCTTTTTAGCACGGCAACAGGTGAACTTCTCGTATCTGGACACAATGATAAGTCCAAAGAAACCGCAGAACGCATGCTTTCCACGCTTTATCATGAAGCCTTTCACCACTTTTTACATCAAGCATCAAACGGACAACGTGGCGCAGCCTCATGGATGAATGAAGGAAGCGCACGCGTGTTTGAAAATATCAAATTTAGAGGACGCGTAGGTAAAGTAGAGTTAACCGACGATAATTACGAGCGTTGGACCAAAGATATCCCCTCAAGCGCTGATGCTATTGTTAACCGCATCAATCAAGTCATTCAAATGAGTCAACCCGAATTCTACTCAGGCAATGCCAATGCCAACTACAACTTTTCAGGCGCAATGATGTATTTCATCCTCAAATCACCCGCGGTTCTCCCAAACAACGGATACAATGCCATTGCACAAGTTTATTTCGACGAACTTTGTAAAGGAAATGAGAAAGCCACCGAAAAAGCATGGGAAGGTGTAGATAAGAAAAAATTTGCACAAGACATGCTCGATTTCTATAGTAAAAAACCCGCCCTTAATAAAGCCGCAACTTATTCACCCAAGATGCCCAAGAAAAAATGATGAAAAAACTTATTCCCGCGCTCTTAGCTTCATTCTGTATCGGATGTAACCTTCTTTCTCCAACCGTTGAAACGCCTCCATCCTATCAAGAAATTTCATGGACAGATCAATGGCGTTTTGCCCGTTATGGCAAACAAGCCGATCTCTTTTACATAACCGAACCTTCCGATGAACTTTTGGCATCGCCTGATTTCAATGATCAACATTGGGAATTATTGGATTTACCACACGATTGGGCCATTAATGGTCCATTTCACCCGCAAATTTCTAATGAACAAGGAAAACTCCCCTTTGAAGGCATTGGTTGGTATCGTAAAACTTTAACCCTCACCGAAGCGGATAGCGGAAAAGAAATACTTCTCTTTTTAGATGGGGTCATGGGCGATTGTACGGTCTATTGCAATGGAGAAAAAGGCGAAACACTCCCTTTTCATTACGTTCAAAATCTTCAAGGTTTAGCCCCATTACGTTATGATGGCGTGCCGAATCAAATTGCAATTCGTGTCAATGCAGAAAATTTGGCAGCGCGTTGGTATCCAGGCGGTGGCATTTATCGTGATGTTCGCATCAAAAAAATAGATTCACGCGGTTGGTTATCCGCAAACAAATGCCCTTATTATGCTTATGATTACGAAAAACAAGCATTTGTATTATCTCCTGTCGTATTGAACGATTCGCAAAAAATTGAGATCTCGCTTTGGAACCAAAATGAGTGCATGGGCTACAATGACGAAATTAAAGAAGTGGCCGCCCCTGAACTTTGGTCACCTGAAAACCCCAAACTCTATACGCTTAAAGTCGCTCTCTTTGCAGAAAATGGCGACCTTATTGACGCAAAAGCGTATCAAGTCGGCTTCAGAATTCTTGAATTTAGTGCCGATGAAGGCTTCAAACTCAATGGCATAAAATACCCACTTCAAGGGGTTTGCTTGCATCACGACTTAGGCGCGATAGGTGCTGCAGAAAATCGTTCTGCACTGGTTCGACGTTTTAAAATCTTAAAAACAATGGGATGCAACGCGATTCGTGTATGTCATAACCCCGCATCGCCCCTCTTCCTTGATCTCACCGACGAATATGGTTTCCTCGTTATTCCAGAAGGTTTCGACACATGGCGTCATGCCAAAGTCAAAGGCGATTTTGCACAACACTTTAATAAACATTGGGAACGAGTCATTCTAAATATGGTCTGCATCAGCCGACACCATCCTAGCGTATTTATGTGGAGTGCGGGCAATGAAGTCCATGAACAATACGAAGGGGCAAAAGGGGCGCAAACCCCATGGGAGATTAATCAACTTATTCAGTCACTTGATTTTGAGAAACGTCCATGCACCGTGGGCGTCAGTATCCCTGAAGGGGGATGGAACGGGTTCCAAAAGGGACTCGATGTGATGGGTTACAATTACCGTCTTAACGCGTATGATCGCTGGTTCAAATCGGAAGATGGGAAAATCAAACCCATGCTCTCCTCAGAGAGTGCATCAACAGTGAGTTCTCGTGGGTACTACACCTTCCCTCCCAAACGTAAAAATGCAGTTCCAGACACCTCATTCCAAGTCTCTTCATTCGATTTAGAGACGCCGCCATGGGGAACAACGCCTGATGAACAATTTGCGATGCTCAACAAGTATCCACAAATGTTAGGCGAATTTGTCTGGACGGGTTTCGACTACCTCGGCGAACCCACCCCTTATAACTCCGGCACGTCTATTTTACTTAATTTAGATCAAAGCGCAGGCCGTGGAGAAATTGAGAAAAACCTTAAGGCCGTTGAGAAAATTAGACCGATGTCGCGTTCAAGTTATTTTGGTATTTTAGATTTAGCAGGCTTTCCTAAAGATCGTTTTTACCTCTATAAATCACGTTGGATGCCTGATTCACCTGTCGCGCACTTGATGCCTCATTGGAACTGGCCCGAGTTTGAAGACAACCTTGTTTCTGTCCAACTCTACACCAATGGCGATGAAGCAGAACTCTTCATTAACGGCGTTTCTCAAGGGGTTAAACATCCTGAAAAAGGACAACATCGTATCTTGTGGGAAGATGTTGTTTATCGCCCTGGACGCATTATGGTTAATGTCAAAAAACAGGGTCATTTCTGGGCACACGATGCCATTGTCACCGCAGGAAAAGCCGAAAAAGTTATCCTTGAAAAAGAGGAGTCATCCACAACTTTTGTGCGCGATCCCAAAGAACTCATCTTTATCAATGCACGCATCGCAGACGCCAATAACAATACCGTGCCTCGTACCGATTATACGCTTCGATTCAGAGTAGAAGGCGATGCAGAAATTGTGGCAACAGATAATGGCGACCCCAACGGACTCGTCCCTTTCAACTCACACGATAGAGCGGCTTTCAACGGACTCGCTCAAGTGATTGTTCGCCCTCTCGCCAATGGTAAAGGCCCCATCAAAGTTATCGTAACTTCTGATGAACTCACATCGGGAGAAATTACCCTTGAGGAAAAGAAATAATCACCCACGCCATCAATAAACGAAATGCTAACATGACCGCAAATGTACTCCAAAAAGCGGTCATTTTAGCCATAGGATAAATCGAATCGATATCCTCTTTTTGATTTTTTGCATAAATGCGAATAAAACCATAAGTGAGAATTAACGAGATCATACACCGCCAAAAAAGCCAGGTCTCGGAAGTAAAAATCGGCACATCATACAAGTTAACAAGATATAAAACAAATGATAATGCAAAAAGTCGACTTTTTTGAATTCCAAAGTTCATAAGATTATTCAAAATCAAGAATAACGCAAACAAAATACCTATGGCTACCAAAGAAATCATAGATTTATCCCTTATGCCATGTCGCTAATGCGCGCTAAAGTATCTCTAACAATTTGTTGGTTTTCAGCCGACATTCCACAAAGCGGTAAACGGACGTCGTCCGACATACGGTTCATCACAGAAAGTGCATATTTTACAGGAACCGGATTAGGTTCAATAAATAAATTCTTAAATAAATCTAAAAGTTTAAAATGAATTTTTCGTGCCGATTCATAATCATTTTGTAAAGCAAAATTTACCATTTGTATCATAGACTTCGGCGCAATATGTGAAGCAACGGAAATGACCCCAACAGCCCCCACGCTCATCATCGGAAGCGTTAATCCGTCATCTCCACTCAAAACTGCTAATGAAGGCATCTCTTGATGAATCTGTGCAACGCGTTCAACAGATCCAGCGGCTTCTTTAATCGCAATAATATGTGCGTCATTCACCATACGTTTGATTGTATGAATTTCCATGGATGCCCCAGTTCTTCCAGGGATGTTATATAAAACAACAGGGAGTTCACCTTGCGCGCTCACTTCGCAAATATGACGATAAATGCCTTCTTGAGTCGGACGATTGTAATAAGGTGTCACTTGTAATGTTGCGTGCGCCCCAACAGCCTTAGCCGCCTGTGTCAATTCAATCGCCTCGGAGGTGCTATTTGAACCTGTTCCAGCAATCACTTGGACACGGTTTGCTACTCGATTGCACACCGCTTCAATCACATCAATGTGTTCTTTATGTTCAAGCGTGGGAGATTCGCCTGTTGTCCCTACGGGAATTAACCCCGCAACACCTGCTTCAATTTGTGCGTCTACTAATGCGTTCAATGCGCCGTAATCGACAACACCATTTGCAAAAGGAGTCACAATTGCCGTATAAACACCTTGAATTTTCATATTTACCTCATTTTGTGATTTAATTTTATAAAATTTTACAATACTTCTTCTATATAATATATAACCACAAACAAAGAATTTCCACAAAAATAATTATTTTTTATGTTTTTTTCGTATTTTATTTAACCAGTGCGTATCCTTAACCGATGCTGGAACATTCCAAAATGACTCCTCCCAAAAATGGATATCGGGTTCGCTAAATTCAGTATGACACTCAGGTCGCGAAATATCATTCCCAAACACATTTGTAATCGGATCATTAATCCCAAATGATTTATTCACAACTTGATGTTCGCATCCCACCATGTGTCGAGGCAAGCACGCGAACGCTACACCCCAAAGTCCTATCGCAAAATCATCGCAGTCTACAGAATTCGTAAAATAGAGCGTAATCCATTCAAGCGCAGAGCCTTGTGGAAGTATCCCATACGCCATCATCTCATACGATTCCGCACGCGGATGACAGGTTAAATTATAAAAACGTGATTCAGGATGCGCACGCAAATAAGGCGCAATCACATCGCAAGAAGTTTTTACACTGGTTGCCGCTGAAAGATACACAATATTTTTAATTTCTAATTCTCCATATTTTGAAAGAATTTCATTGATAATAAAAGGGCCCATACTGTGCCCTATTAATGTAATTTCTATGGAAGAATCTTTTTCTTGCATCGCTATTAAACGTTCACACAGAATACTATAGGCGCCTTTAGGAGGTTCCAAAAATGATTCCAAATATTCATTTTCATTATAATTCAAAACTGTATAAGCGCCAAACGCAGAACGCGCACGCGCTTGCATGACACTCCATGAACTGCCTGCAATCCCATCAATTAATGTGGTCGTGAGAAATCGAAATGGGGCACCCGCAACATAAGCAATACGTGCCCATGACTGATCAATTGTTGACATTGAATCGCCGCCTAAATACATCGTCATAGGGTGATCTTGAAGGCGTTTTGCATTTTCTTCAGTGAGATCTACAAAATCAAAATCGGAGGCACTGGTAACCACCGTCGCCGTTTGTTTAATAAAATTAGCAGGTAAACGCACAAGGGCACCGCCTATATCTTTAACCAAATAAAAAGGCGAAGTTAAAATACCCCATCCGCCAACATCTATTCCATTACGAATAAAGAAAAGGTGATCTAAATAACAGTCAAATAAGTTCGACTCCCATGCAAGTGTCATTGGATAATAATCAGAAGTCTCCCAAATGGCTTTAATTAATTCTTCAGAACGTTCAATTTCAAACGCCATATCGTTCATTCCTCCGAACGCATAAATCAATATTTTTTTACGTCCACTTTCTTTAAATCGACGTTCAAATAAATCCATTTGTTCATCGAAACTAAAATCACCTTCATAAAGAATGGAACCATTTTCGTCATAACGATCCGACATCAAAGGTGTTCCATCTGGATAGACCCCTACTATTTTATCAGACGCAAAATGAGAAATTGTATTCGGAATACATCCAAATAAATTTATCATAACAGCAAAAACAAAAAAGACGAATATTTTCATAAACAGTTACCGTTGTGGGACAAATGTAATGGTCATTTCATACGGATATTTAACCCCAGTAGCTGTCGGCACAGTTTGGACGGTTTTAAATAAATCTTGTAAACTTTGATCATACACCGAAATGCCCGAACGCTTAATAAAACGTGACGAAGAAATTTTACCGTTAGCATTCACTGTAAATGTCATCACTGCTTTAACATCGGTGGTTCCCAGTTCTGCATTCGATGGGGCGTCCCAGTTCTGACTCAAAAAAGCAGTCAATGTATCATCATAAGTCGGATTACGTGAATTTGCACCATCGCTTGTAACAGGTCCGACAACAGCATTTCCACTAATTATTTTGGTCAAATCTGGCTTATCACGAACAACACGCGTCGGGGGTACTTTTACAATCGTCGGGTTCTTCGTGGATACCGGAGCATCTATTCGCGTGACTTCTTTTGAAATTTTAATATCTTTAACCGTAACAGGTTTTTTAGGAGGTTTTGGCGGAGTTGGCTTTTTCTGTTCTACAGTTTTTTTCTGTTCAACAGGCTTTTTGGGCTCAATAGTTTTTTTAGGAGGCTTCGGGGGATCGGGCTTTTTGGGTGTTTTCGGTGGATCAGGTTTCTTTACGGGTTCAACCTTTTTAGGAGGTTCGGGTTTCGGAGAAACATCTTCTTTACGCACGGTATTTTGATCAGAAATTTTTGCCGACTTTGCATCAAGCGCATTCGGTGCCATCATCCGAACGGTAATTTTGGTTTCGATGGGCGGCGGTTGAGGGGTCCACAACATCAAAATCAAAGGTGAACCGAGCAACACAATATGTAATACGATTACAGCAAGTAGTATTTTTCTTTTATTTTGTTTAGAACAAAGCGCTTCACGTTGTGATATCTCATCAAATCTCATAACGTCTGCTTCTCCTATTGAGGTTCAATTGTAATCAGATTAACATTTTTAAACCCGGCTTTCGAAATCATCCCTAACACCTTAATCACATCTTCATAAGGAAGAGATCCATCTGCACGCAATGACATATTATACTTGGGGTTTTGTTGAAAGAGTTCGCGTAACTCACTTTCAATATTTTCACGCGCTATTTTTGCGTTTTCAATATATAAGTTTCCCTCTTTATCCAAATTGACCACTTTTGCATTTTTATCTTCCATTTCGGAGGCCGCACTTTCAGGTGGGGATACATCAATCGTATTTTCAAGCAAAGGAGTCGTAATAATAAAAACAATCAATAACAAAAAGACTAAGTCCAACATCGGGGTGATATTGATTTCGTCCATTGAATCGAGTTGTGATCGGGAGCGTTGACGTGACATATTATACTCTTTTATCGTTGATGATGACGTTGATTTTCGTCTTTTTCCGAAGCGTAAAGTTGCTCAATTTTCACTTTCGCCATGAACTCTTCGACAAAATTATCCATTAACACCGTAATCTTACGAATCGATTGCGTTAAATAGTTATACCCAATCAAAGAAGGAATCGCAACCAATAATCCAACCACAGTCGTTAACAACGCACCAGAGACCCCCGGCGCCAACGCTGAAATCGATGCGCGACCTAACTGCGCCAATGAACAAAATGCAACCATAATCCCCCAAACGGTTCCAAATAACCCTAAGAAAGGCGCAAGCGAAACCACGGTTCCTAAGACGGGAACGCGCTCTTCGATTAAATGAATTTGATCCGATACCTTATTGCTCATTGCGGTACGAACAGCATCCATCTCTTGTTCTGACAAAGGACGGACAGGACAGCGTTCTGAACCATAGTAATCCGATTGTTCTTCGTTGAGTTCGTAAAATTCCAAAAGCTGTTGCGCGCCTGCATCATATACCACCGAAACAGGAGATGCATTGTTTTTAGAAGCTCGCATCGCTTGAATCGGATAAACTTTTTTAGCAAATTCCCCATTAAATTTAACACATAAACGTGCCGCTTTTCGTAGTGCAATCACCTTTTCAATCATAATCATCCAAGTAAGGACAGAACCAAAAAGAAGAATTAAAATCACGAGTTTCCCCATGAAATCAGATTGATTAAAAGCATAGAAAAAAGCGTTTTGAGCAGGTGCCGACGTACTGGCAGCTAACAAGGGTTGAGCAAGAATTTCTGAAATCATGTCGGCCTCTTTATGGGGGTAAAAGTAAAAACTGAAAATGTGTCTACTTTACAATAAAGCCAAAATCTCAATTTTCAAATCGAATTTCAAAGTTTTTTAATCTTTTTTAAATACTACACGTGCGCAAGTCTAATCTCCAAGATTAATCAAGGCGCAAGCGGGGTCGATTCCTCATCTAAAACAAACTCAGCTCTATATGTAATTTGCGATTCTGCATCGTTGGTAAAGCAAACATCCTCGGGTTGTGGCGATGATGACGAAACTAACTTCGCCCCCATCATATTGAAACGACGCACGAGGTCAACCACATTGCGAGTCGAACCTTTCACTTCAATACACGCCACCCCATTTTCAGGTTTCAAAACAGAAACAGTAAAGTTTCGGCGCGCATATAAAAGATAAGCGTTGAGTTCGGTATATTTGCCAATCACCCATAAGTGCGAAACTTGAGGTTCAATGGTTGCACAAACGGGCAACGCATCTTCAATAATGGGTTTAATATAATTTTGAGATTCAATCAACTTAATTCCATAACTAAAGGATACAGGTTGCACATCTTCTAAAAACACATTGGCACGGGGTGACTCAATTTTAGGGAGTTCTTTAACCTCTGCTACATCTGAAACAGCCTCTATCGATGGTGGTGTATTAACAACATCATCATTAGGAGTAGAAAGAAAACGAATCGCGGTTGCCCCAACGGCAAGAAGTAACACAACGCTCGCGGCCACTTGGAACATGTAACGACGGAATACAAAAACTGATTGAGCCTCTTGTTGCGCCATCATTTTCCGACGAATCGCCTGCACCGCAAGATGCGTTTGCATTTGAGGCACTTGAGCAGTTAAATACTCGTGCGTCAGATGATCCACTTTTTTCAACTTTGCAATTTTTGCCTGACAAATCGGGCATGTTGTAATATGTTTTGCAACATCGCTTTCTGCAGGGACTTTACCTTCCATCCAATCCGAAAGCACGGTCAATGTCATTTCACAATCATCATGTTTCATATCAATTACCTTATAAGGGTGAGGTTGTCTTTCTATGAACATATAGACGCACTTCTCAGAAAAATGTTCCAACACCATTTAATTTTATATTTCTAAACGGAAATATTTGATTTTTTTGAAAGATGTGGTATTGTATAAAAAGAAAAATAAACCTTATCATTAAGAAAGCAAAAGTGATGACTGATACCGTAAGAATCAACTACAAAACTGATGTAAAGCGACGTCGCCAAATGATTGCAGGCATGAAACAATCAGGCTATACACTGTCGCCGAAAGTCACCCCCTACAAAGTGGGACGTAACAAAATCATTCTTTGCCTCGTCTTCATTTTACTTATAGCTGCGGGCATCTACACCCTCTGCCGATAAACAATTCATTTTACATAAATACTGTTTTATTAGCTCTTTGTGCAACGTGAATGAAATCACGATTGTGGATAAAGCACGCGAATATATTCAATCGGATTTTTCTTAATCTCCTCAATTTTCTTTTTAATTTCAACCAGACTCACATAAAAATGATTATCTTG
>CAZIVM010000002.1:0-49420 GCA_964542845.1 uncultured Victivallales bacterium | reverse complement strand
CCACTCAATACTTTAAATTTCTTCAAAAGTTTTAACACGCTCCGGCACTATGCCGAAAAATCAATTAAATATTATTTGCAATTTAAAAATACAGAATTATATTTAGGTATTAGGAATCTGTGATTATACATGATTTTTAAGCACAAGAAAAAAAGAAGGAAGGAGAGAACACGTCAGTTTATTAAGGTAAGATTACAAATATTTCAAAAATCGCGAAACTATTATGAAATGTTTATAGAAAAGGTATTTCAGTTAAAAAAACAAACCTAAACTCAAGGAGAGTTTATGAACACACTTTACACAATGAGTACGTATGCACGCAAGATATGTGCATTTACCGTCATTACCCTTTTAACCCTTTGTGGATTAACCGCAACCGCAACGACAGACTCCGTGCAAGTTTTAAATGGAGAAACAGGTGAACAGCGCGGATTATATCCAACTATTACAGACGCATATAATGTTTCAGAAGATGGAGATTCTATTATTATTATTGGAAAAGGAGTATATAAAGAAGAATCATTAGATATTTCAAAAAGAGTTAAGTTTATAGGCCCATCGCTTGATAGTGACGATGTTATATTAGATTGTTTATATACCATTAACACGAGTGGGGATGAATCCGATAGTTTGAATATTACATTTGAAAACTTGAGTATAGTTACCGCTCCCACAAACGGAATTGGAATGATTAACATTACAGGATCTTATATTAATTTAAATATGAGAAATGTATACATGAAAAATACGAATGACAAATCGACAGGTTCTAGCGGTGCCGGAGCTGGTTTTGGGATTGTAACGAATAGCACGCTCGGAACAACGCCAAAATACGTAACCATTAACTTTGAAAGCAGTGAAATGGAAGTCACACGTTCCAATCATCGCGCAATTGCAGGACGTACAGGTGAGAATATCGAAATCAATGTCAATAATAGTTACGTTCATAGTCCGCATAGCGCAGCATTTGCATATGTTTATGGGGTTTTTACATGGACACCAAAATCGAAGATTAATGTCACCAATTCGGTGATTGATGTGAGCTCTTATGGGGTGTCGGTTGTTGAGTATGCAAATCAAAAAATGACGGTTAAAAATTCTAAAGTTACAGCATGGGCGCCCATTTATGTTTATGGAGCAAACCGCAACGTGGAGGAATCCATTGTACGAGTTGACAGTTGTGAATTAATAGGTCGTTCTTATTGGGGAGGAGGAAGCAGTCGTTTTGCCGCAATTGTAGTTCAAGATGCGTGTGATCTTGATATGATTATTCATAACTCGACTGTGCGTCAATCACCAGCCACGCTTACACAAGAAATTATTCGATGCGTTAAATATGGATCTTTTAATGATTTAAGTGGGTCAATTGCATTGACAGGCACAACTCAACTTATTGAATCTGAAGGATCATCAGGCGTAATTTGGAATCCATGTTCAACGATGAACTATTCCGTTGAGCCTACTGTTAAAATAATCTCTGCATCAGGAAATCCCGCGGCGGAGCTTTATAAAAAAAATGATTCTTCTTTAGAGCTTAAAGCCGTCTTTTCAACGATTAATCTTGCACTTAACGCGGCAGAAAATAGCAATGTTATCCTTGTTAAAAGTGGAACATATACTGAAAGCTTAGCAGTAAAAGTCCCATGTACAATTAAAGCACCTGAAGGCGAACACGTTATCGTAAACTCTCCTAATACAGCACCTGGAATTAAAATTCAAAATACTGGAGGTATTTCAGAAGGAGATTTTACTGTCTCAAATATTAACTTTGTCGGAAATGCGACAAAAGATGCAACTATATCTGGTTTTTATATTAAAGATCAAATTAAAGGAACAGTGCTTATTGATAGTTGCGTAGTAAATAATTATTACATTGGGTATGATTGTCAAGGACAAACGTCGTTAAATAATCGTCAAATTGATAATTTGATTATTCAAAACTCAAATTTTGAGGGCAATTTGCACAAAGCATTCTATACAGAGGTTGGCGACAAAATTACAATCAAAAACACAATATTCAATGACAATGCAAGTGTAGGAAAAGATTATTGGCCAACACGTGTCTCTTGCGATATTAATCTTAAATGGAATAACGCATCAAAAATTACAATTATTGGAAATACATTTAAAGGGACAAATACTATTCCTGGCGAAAATGGTTATACAGCTTCTCTTGCTGTTAAAGCACGTACTGATGGCGGATATGCAACTGAACCTCATGCATCTATTACAAATCTCACTATGACTGACAACACCTTTACAAACAATACTGTTGATTTTCAACTCGGTGAACCCACAAAAGGCAACCCTGCACCTCAATCACTTACAGTAGAAAAAAATACCTTCTCTACATTGATTAAAAATGATAATGATGCAGTAGCAATTCTTGCTAAAAACTACTGGGGTGAAAATGGCGTAACAAAAACTCAAGTTGAGGGAAGTGTAAGTGTTTATCCTTATTATGGTGATGCGGAAATGACGAATTTGGTTTATCGTCCAGTTCCAGAATTTACACTTGCTGAGAACCCTCCCGTACTCCAACGTTCTTATGCACCATTTATTACTGTTACATCTAAATCAGATATTGGACTCTCAGATAGCTGTTTTGTAATTGCAAATCAAGAAAGATTAGCAAACTTTGATTATACGATTACTGAAATCGCTAAACATGATTTTGAGTGTTATGTAGATGGTCCAGAATATTCAGGAGATGGAGAACCAGTTCTTGTTCAAACCATTACCGTGAATGCTGATGATATTTTAACTCAAGCAATTACCGTAACAGACAGTGCAGGAAATATTAGAGGTTCATACGACACATTGGTCGACGCCTTTGATGCCTCAAAAACTGGCGACATCATTAAATTATTGGCAAATGTTACCGATGTAACTCCTGCAGTGTTAGATACAAACAAAGCTGTTGTTCTTGATTTGAATGGCAAAACATGGGCATTTGAACATAATGAGTCAATTAAGGAACAAATCAATGCAATTCATGTTGATAGCGCATCAAAATTGACTATTAATGATAACGTCGGAGGGGGCCATATTTCTGCAAATTCTCCAAACCGAAGTGTAAATGTCATTAGCCTTACAGACAACTCAAATATTGTTATTGACAATGCTCTTGTAAGCGTCAAAACAACAAAACAAGGCGTGCCTGTTCGTATTGCTGTAGGATGTACTGCCACCTTAAATAACGGAAAATTAGATGCCACAAAAGCAACAAATGGTTATGGGGTATCGGTTTGGGGAAATAATACTGACTCCAATGCCTCATTCATTATGAATGGTGGCGAAATTTCTGCAAAATGGTATTGTATTTCAGGAAATGGAACTACAGCTAATGGAGGTACAAATATCGTAATTAATAGAGGATCATTGTATAGTACAAGTGGATCGACAATTTACCATCCACAACGCGGCGACTTGACTATCAATAATGGAAGTTTTGTAGGGTACGAGTCAAGTATTGGATTCAAATCAGGAAATTTAACAATTAAAGATGGTACATTTAAATGTACAGGTCCAAACGAAGCCCCCACTGAAGGATACAGCAATGGTATGAATGCAAGTGGAGCAGTGTTGCAAATTGAATCTAACAAATCTTATTATGGAAACATGAATATCAATATTTCGGGCGGAACATTTATTTCTGATAGCGGTTATGCCATGTATGAATATCAAAATAAAACCGGTACTGCCTTAGATACAATGGCTGTCTCTTCCATTAACGTTACGGGTGGTACATTTATTCATGGAGATAGTGTAAAAGCTTTTAATATGTTCTCTCAAGCGTTCACAGATTCATTCGCAATAACTGGATCTGAAAAAGGATTTATCTCTGCGGGTTCATACTCTTCTTCCCCCAAAAACTTCCTTACATCAAATTACACAGAGTCATTTGATCCCGTTACAAAAATGTATAACGTCATTCTCAAACCTTATCAATATAAAGATGAAGAAGGCAACTTGATTTGCTTCGACACATTTAAAGAAGCGTTTGAAAGTAATAAAATTCCAGTCGGTGCAATAATCATTAATAAGGAAACAGGAATTGACTGCCGTAAATATGCAGGTGAAGGCACAGAAGATGCGCCATTTGAAATTACCCGTCAAGAAGATATGGCAGCCCTTGCCCACTTAGTCAAAGAAGATCAACGTCAAACAAATAAATTATTCAAAGTAACGAATGATATTGAAATTAACACCAAATATCTCCCTATCGGAAGCATGATTTATGGAAGAACCAAAAAGAGCGAAAAAAATAGTGATGGAACTGCCCCTGTTGATTTCTCTTTTGACGGAATTTTTGATGGTGACGGAAAAGTAATTACCTTTGCCCCTGGTATGAAATTTGAAATGTTGGATAATGCAGGTGACAGTAAAATTGTGACAGCTGGATTATTTGGACATTCTACGAAAGGTACCTTAAAAAATATAAAATTGGTAGTTAATGAAAGCATTGACCTTAAAGGCTGTGGCGTTTTTGGTGCTATTGTTGCGTATACATACGGAGGATGTACTATTCAAAATGTAGATGTAGAAATCAATGCGCCAATTCTTATTGATCCAATCTCAGGCCTTTATATCCACAATAATTTGGGCGGAATTGCAGGTATTTTAGGGTCGGTAGGAAATACAGATGGAAGAGGCATGTATGTAACTGTTGAAAATTGTCATGTAAAGATTTCCTCAACAGGAAAATTAATTTCAACATATAATAATGCGGCAGGAATTATTGCCTATGCATCTACAAATTATCAAGATGCAAATAAATTCCCAACATCACTTGCAAGAAATTGCTCTTTCCAATTAGCGAATGGCGCAGTGATGGGATCTTCTTCATATGTTGGGGGTATAATGGCACAAAAAATGGGAATTAGACTTGATTCCTGTTTTGTAGACCTCGCAGGAAAAATTATTAAAAATCCTGGAAGTTTAGATTATGCAGTATTTGGACCATTTGCG
This sequence comes from uncultured Victivallales bacterium, assembly GCA_964542845.1. GTDB lineage: Bacteria > Verrucomicrobiota > Lentisphaeria > Victivallales > CAZIVM01 > CAZIVM01. Next base: position 44,449 of record CAZIVM010000002.1, on the reverse strand, counting down.
GCTCAATCATGGACATTAATGAGTCATACACAAGATGCCAAAGATTCAGGAATCACCAATAATACAGCAATTCTCCGTTCATCTTTTGAGCATACCGCAACCGCTATTTATCCGATGTTATGCTATGTCGGATATCCTGGTGCAACGGCAAAAGAAACTATAGCCAATAATGTTATTGTATGCGAGCCAGGAGCATTCAAGCCTTCTGCATTTGCGTCTATGACTTATGCTTATGGAACAACCATCACAAACAATTACTTTATTGCTCCAGAAGTTAAAGCTGAAAAAGGTGTCTATGCAGTGAATACAGCTAAAGCTCTTAAATCCTATGAAAACACACGTTTAATCGAAAAAGTAGAAAGTGATCCTATTGATGTAGCAGTCATTGAAGATGTTGTATATGAAAAAGACGCATTCAAATACTTTGCATTCAATGCCGACTCATTATTAACGCCATGGGCATGCTGGAATGTATTAGGTAAAACAGTTTCAGCTGTCGAGCGTTCAGCCAAATTGAAAGTAAACTTAAATCGTCCTGGATTTGCTAATGATATTGTAGATGTAATTGTTAACTTGTCAGTTGAACAAGGAGATGCAAAAGTCCCTGTCGTTGTAGACCAAGCAGCGCAAGATGTATGGGAAAATACACGTTTAGGAGATATTACACCTACTTTACGCGTCATTATTCGTAGTGGTGTAGAATTAGATCCATCAGAATATACTGCAACATGGCAGTTGCCTGATGAAATCATCTCTGAATCAAAACGTTATGAATGCTTAGTTTCAATTAAAGATGAAAGTTTAGGTTATGGCACATTTGTATTTACCGTTCCCGTAAACGTGTTAAACAAAAAAGCACCATCCATCACAAATATTATTCAAACAACAGAAAAAGATAGTCCAATTAAAATTAGTGTAACCGATGCGGTTGATCAAGTTAATATTGGTGAAAATAAACCCACTTATGTGGCTGCATATCGTACAGAAAAAGGCTCCAATTTAGCTGTCATTGCATCTGACTGGATGCCCGTAGGTGAAAAACTTTTAGATACAACCTATGTATCTGGAAAATCTTATACTTATACAGTTGTAGCTGCTGCAGATGCAAAAGGCATTAAAGGCCCCTCAGATGCAAGCAAAGGAAAAGTATATAATACAATGCCACATGCACCTCAAAACTTTGTGGTTAAAACTCACCCACAAGATACACAAATGGTAGTAGCATCTTGGAACAGAGTTGATGCCCGTGCAACTTATAACTACAATGTATATCGTTACGAAGGTGGAAAAGCAACCACAATTGTTGCAAAAACAACTGAAAACAACATTATCTTCAAAGAAAATATTGAAGGCTTAATATCGTATGTTGTAACAGCACAAGAAGTGTCACATAAAAGTGTATGGGGCGAATTTTCAGAGCATAAAACAGTAACGCTTAAAGCTGAAAGTTCACGTCCTGACGAAGTTAAGGTTATTGCAGATGTCGGTCAGCCAACTGAACCCGTTAAACCTATCATTCTCACATTTAACAATGATAGCGGTTATTATGTTCAAATTAAACGTTATGAGGCTAAAAGTGCATCCGGAGATGGCGCATCAAAGCCTATCTTAGGCAAATTAACATTAACAACAACTCCTTCCGTTATCAGTCAATTCGCGGACAAAACAGCTGTTCCTGGTGTTAACTACGCTTATGACATTTCATATTACCAAACCGCCAAAGCTAATTCTACTACTTTTGCCGGTTCAACCATTTCTGACGTGGCAAAACGTTTACTTGAGCCTGTCTCAACCTTAAACGCAACACAAGGTGTTTCATCATCAGTTAAGTTGACATGGAAATTCCCACAAGGTGCAAAATATGCAAAAGTATTCGTTGCAGAAACTGCAGATATGGCAAATATGACACCTATTCAAATCAAGAAAACCACAGAGTGGGCAAAAGCAACTTCTACCGTACATACTCCAGAAGTTAAAGGAAAAGCTTTCTTCTATGCAATTCAAGTTGCATCGGATAACATGGGTTCAAGTGAAACAGAATTAAGTGCGCCCGTTTCAGGTTGGAGTGTTTTAACACCTCCTACCAAAGTACGTGCAGGCGATGTTAGCCCAGAATTTGCAATGATTCGTTGGGATATTTCCAAAAATGCAAATGAAGAATCTGACCGTGTCGGCTTCCTTGTCGGACGTTCCGCAAATGGAAAGAAAGATGCAGCAATGGAAATCTTAACTGTTCCTGGTGGATCAAATGTTGATTACTTCCATGACGTCGATGCAGTTCCAGGCGTGGTTTACACTTACTTTGTAACCGCTACAGGAAACACTCCAGACTCTATGAATATGACACGTTGGAGTAATGGCGCAAAAGCTTATAAACAACTTCCTGCTGCAACAGAAATTACCCCTGATGTAAATAAATATTATGATCGCATTACCGTAGCATGGAATCGTGTTCCAAATGCTGAAGCGTATTATTTATACCGTTCGGTTGAGGTAAATGACTTCGCACAAGCAAAGTTAATTAGCAAAAAAGCACTTACAGAACGTGAATATTATGATTATGATATGAGCATAAAAGCAAAAGATAGCGTATTCTATTTCGTGGTTGCTGTTCCTAACACAAAAAGCAAACAATATGGATGTCCTACCATTGCAAATGAAGAAAATGATGGATCTCTTGCTGAAATGTCACAAGTATTTGAAAATACAACAAAAGGCGTTGTCCATGTATATAATACAGATAGCATTGCCTATGGTTCAGTAGATGCAGAACGCCCTGATTTCGATGTCAGCGTCAAACCTCAACTCATCATGACTCAATATCATATTGATCCTATTGCATTCTTACGTAATCCCAATAGTCCTAAATTCAAAAAAGGAACTATGGCGTTTGTCAAAGATTCATACGCAGATACTACCTTTGCATTCCAACAAAAAGCAACTTATAAGCTTTATCAACCTAAAGTTTATAAAGAAAAAGTTTTAAGTGCAAATGCAAGAATCACAACTGAAGAATTCTTAGACGATATAAGTTTCGAAAATGGTCAATTAGATTCAGTTCGATATATCAATGTGATTGGTATTGGTAAAAACCATTTAGGCTATAACGCTCGCGAGATCGCAAAAGGTGTTTTCGCCAAACCTGCAACTAACTTATATCGCATCACTCAGTTTATCCACATTGCTCCTCCAAGATTAAATAGCGCAGAACCTATTTCATTGGTAGAAGGACAACCTGATAGCTGGATTCGTATTACAGGTGAATATTTCGGAACAACAACACCTAAAGCATGGCTTGAATGGCGTCATAAAGAATCTGTTCGCGTTCAACAAGTCAGTTTAAGTGCGCGTGCAATAGCGAAAGATGCGGTTCCTGCATGGATCACAGTTCGTGGCATCAATGGATCTTGGATTCAAAAAGATAATGGAGAATCAGCATTCGAAGTCAAAATTCCTAAAACATGGGCAACAAATGCACCATGGGGAAATATTGCTCCCGAAAAACTTGAAGCATGGATCGTAATTCAGAATGGTGTAGGATATGCATCTATCCCTGTGATTATTGAATAATTAAAGTAATGTTAACTTTGGGCGAGGATTATTCCTCGCCTTTTTTTGTTTTAAATGCAACAAACACAAATAGAATTACTTTCTTGATTATTGACGTTATTTGGTTAATATGCGAAATTTTACGCGTGCCCTTTTTTCAAGTTGAACATTACACTTCAACTTAAACCTACGATATAACTCTAAATAGGAATTATAACTTGTTTTTGCTGAAACAACTTGTTTTTTTCAATTCTAGTGCTATATTATATATCTACTAGCGGGCGGGTGGCGACAGTCTGCCGTGAGTGCCTCACAGTTGGTAGAATCTCTCAAAATCACTGTATTTAACTATAAAACACAAACCCAGAGGCACAAATGAGTAGCGCTAGCGTATTAGTCGGCATCCAGTGGGGTGACGAAGGAAAAGGTAAAGTTATTGATGTAATCACAGAAGATATCGACATGGTTGTCCGTTTCCAAGGCGGAAACAATGCAGGCCACACGGTTGAAATTGGCAAAGAAAAATATGTTCTTCACCTTGTTCCCTCGGGCATTTTCCGTCCGGGCGTAGATTGCTTGATTGGAAACGGACTCGTTGTTGATCCTATGGCATTGATGTCAGAGATGAAAGGTCTTGAGGAGCGCAATGTGGATGTATCCAAAATCATGCTCTCAACCCGCGCACACTTAATTTTCCCATACCACAATATCATGGACGGCATGAAAGAAGCGTCTTTGGAAAAAGAAGGTCAAGAAAAAATTGGAACCACCAAAAAAGGGATTGGCCCAGCGTATTGCGACAAAGCAGCTCGTGTAGGTATTCGCGCCGCAGAGATGTTGGACTTAACAAAATTTGAAGCACGTTTCCGCGATCAAGCTGAGCGTTACAACCATATTTTCAAAGCACACGGTGTTGAAACTTTAGATATTGATGCAACATGGGAAAAAGTGAAAGAAGCCGCCATCTATCTTCGTCCATTCATTGGAGACACCGTTTTAGCTGTAAACGAAGCGGCACAAGCGGGTAAAAAAATCTTATTTGAAGGTGCTCAAGGCACTCACCTCGATATTGACCACGGAACCTATCCATTCGTTACAAGTAGTGCAACGACTTCGGGTGGCGCAGCAACGGGTTCAGGATTATCCCCACGTTATATTGACTCCGTGATTGGGGTTGTAAAAGCCTACACCACACGCGTCGGTAGTGGACCTTTCCCAACAGAACTCGAAGATGAAGTGGGGCAAATGTTACGCAAACGCGGCAATGAATTTGGCGCAACAACAGGGCGTCCACGTCGCTGTGGATGGTTTGATGCGGTTGCTACAAAATATGCTTGCATGGTTAACGGCGTAGACAAACTCGTTTTCACTAAACTCGACGTAATGGACACTTTAGAAGAAGTGAAAGTTTGTGTCGGATATGAAGTTGATGGCGTTGTGACCAAAAACATGCCTTACGATGTCACCAACGCGACCCCTATCTACGAAACACTTCCTGGCTGGAATTGTAGCACAGAAGAAGTTCGTTGCTGGAATGACCTCCCCGAAAATGCTCAAAAATATTTAAAATATCTCGAACAGCTTATCGGCGGAAATATCTTTATCGTTTCTGTTGGACCTAAACGCGACCAAACATTCATGGTCTAAGCCCATGTTAACCGAACGTCTCAAATCTTACGATCCCCTGATTCAGCGTATTCTTTCTGAAGCGCAGAATGCGGGGGCACAAATTGAAATCATGATTACCACAGGGAAAGCCATTAGTGTGACAACCTTTGAGGGTGAACTTGATCAATTTAAGCATGCAGGTCGTAGTGGATTAGGCGTTCGTGTTGTCATGAACCAACGCGAAGGGATTGCATTTACAGAGCGTATTGATGAAACGGCTTGTATTGAAGTGGTGAAAGAAGCGATTGCCAATGCGAGCATTTGTGAAGTCAAGCCCTTTGCACAAATTGCAACCCCTCCCCCAGTCGTAAACAACGAAACGTTCTTTGCGGACGACTTGGAGAAAATCACGATTGATGATTTAAAAAATGTATCGATACAAATGGAAAAATTAGCGCGTGCGAAAGATTCGCGTGTGATTAATATTCCACATTCGGGCGCAGGCTATTCCAGTGGTGCAGTACGCATTATCTCTTCTACGGGTACAGATTGTATGGAGTCGAGCAACTCTGCCAATGCCTATTTATATGTCTTAGCTGAAAGTGGCGATGAAAAACGCACGGGCGGCGATGTATGGGTGGGGAAAACGTGGGATATTGAACCTGAAAAAGTTGTAGAAAAAGCCGTACAAGAAACGGTTGACTTATTAGATAGCAAACCGCTTCCAATCTCTGGCGCAACGCAACTGGTAATTTCAAGAGAAGCTTTTGCCGATTTACTCGGTTCATTTACAGGCGCATTCTCTGCAAAACAAGTTTTAGAAGGGCGTTCTCCACTCAAAGGGAAATTAAAAACCATTATTGCATCGAAGAATCTCACGATTATTGACGATCCTCGCCCAGCCAACGCCCTCAGCAAATCCAATTTCGATTCAGAAGGATTCCCATGTGATGCCGTAACGCTGATTCAAAATGGAGAACTTCAATGCTACTTACAAAATAGTCAGACCGCTGCTGAACTCCAAATGGAAAATAATGCTCGTGCGGCACGCGAACCCCAATCTGCCCTCGGCGTGGGATCAACCAACTGGTTAGTTCAAATTACTGATAAATCGACACTTACAGAAGTTGCAAAACATCATCCTCAAATGGTTTATGTTTATAGTTTTCAAGGACTCCACGCTGGAATTAATGCCATTTCAGGCGATTTTTCCTTGATGTCGGAAGGATTTTTCTATGAGAATGGCGAACGTGCTTATTCATTAAAACCTTTTACTGTATCAGGCAATTTCTGGAAAATGCTTGAAAATATTTTATTAGCTTGCGATGATGAGAAGATGTTGCCTTGTGGCACACAATTACCGTCGGTTTTAGTGGACTCGCTTTCTGTAAGTGGTTAAACGATGCGTTGTGTTAGGCTACTGATTCATCAGGTGCCCTCAGAAACGTTGGCGCAAAAAGTGATTCAAGAAGTTCAATCTTTTTATCAAACGAAAGATGTTCAATTTTTAAGCGTTGTTACGCCTCAGTTTGCCGAGAACATTCAATATCTTCCTTCCGAAACTATTTGGATTGCGTTCTTTATTTTTCGAGGGAAAATTTACCTTGAAATGTGTGAAACAATACGCAAAATAAAAGGAAATAACACTTACATCCCTCCCCCGCTTATTGATGATGAAAAAATGTTTCCAAACGCATTAGAATTATTACGTTCTTTAGCACAAAATCAACCGACACGATGGATTTATCACGATTTGCGTCAGGGTTCAGTTGCCGAAAAAACTTTTTTAAATTTTCAAAGTTTTGCTAAAAAAAATCACGCCCCACTCTCATGGTGCGCGCTGTCTCAAATGACACCTTTTTTATCCCAAGAAAAACATCATATTCAAGGATTAATCATTTCAGATGGTTCTCATCTCGCCGCCCCGCTTCATCCCCTCCTTGAGGAGAAGATGTTCATACACTATTTTTTAAGGCAAGGGATCTAACGATACCTTTTCTTTATCTAAACCAAATTGATCAAAACCATAATTGTAGTTTTCTTCACCGGGTTTAATAATTGCTTCAGAGATGCGTGCAATTTCTTTGTTCATTTCCAGAGAGACCGCGGCATCAGGTAATGAGGTGGTTACTTCGAGAACGGTCACCATTTGATAACGACGCGTGGCAGTGCTCTCGGTAGAGAGTAGCCATCCTAGCACAGGAATATCACCTAAATAAGGGACTTTTGCGACTGATTTTTCACTGGTCACTTTCTCAATTCCGCCAATCATAAACTGAGCCCCTGTATTCGGAACATGAACTTGTGTCGAAAAACTACTTTTATTCACGCGAGGATCCCCCACATCGCCAAACCCAACAATTGTCCCATTATTCTGTAAACCCACTTGTAAAACAGTCGCTTTTTGTGAAACACTTGCACGAAGGTTCAACATAAATTGTTCTGCTGTACTGGTTGTTTTGCGTTGGACATCACGATAGATGGTGAGTCCTGCCGTATAAGAGAGCGAGGCTTCTTTGAACTCAATTGATTCACGACCCGATATATTCGATGCATTAACGTAGCTTGAATACGCTTTGACCGATTGCGCTTGATCAAATGAACGCACCAATGTGCCATCATCCAATTTAAAGGCTAAATCACCGCTCGTAACCACTAACGCATAACGTGTCGTTCCATTATAACTGTTTTTAGTAATCGTGATAATTCCAGATTGGGCATTATCTTTTTTTGTAGTCGCATTCCAAACACTTAAAGTAGAACCATCCCCTTTAACCACTTTAACACCATTGCCATCTAAGTCCTTAATATCTAACATATAACGCCCCTCTTTCATCGTGACATCATCGGTATTAGTAATGTTATAAACAGGATCTTTGGCAGTGACAAAACTTTTCTGCACTTCCACGAGCGATTCTACCACTTCATCATTTAATTTCTCGCCATCTTTTGTATAAATAATAGAGTTTGATGCAGAAACAGAGGCGGTTTGATCATTTCGAAGAGCGACAGAACCCGAAGTCACAGTCTTCGCAGCGCCTTGCGACTTCAAAAAATCAAGATATTTCGTGTTCCATTTCGGGGAGAGTCCGATATTAGAAACGACGCCACTTCCACGTGCGTTTGGGTTAGTGGCAATCCCTGATCCATTATAATTCCATCCATCGCGCATACGACTCGCAAAAGAAAATGCACGTGAGCCATCTCCATTACGCCATGATTGAAAATCGGCACCTAATTTAGCATCGTTCTCTAGATCAATTTCATAAACCGTATATTTGACGCTCACTTCGGGAATCGGACGATCATATTGTTCTAAGAGTTGCGACATAATACGAATATGCCCTGGATTGATATAGAGGAGCAATGCGTTCAATTCAGCATCAACACCTGTTTTCTCATTCCCTGCAATCAACTCTGTGGGGTTATTCGTTCCATCATTATCGCTATTGGTGAGGATTCCGACCTCTTTAATTCTGTCATTCAACTCTTTGGCGCTCCAATACTTAGGAAAATAACAATAGAATTTTTGTCCTGATGAAGACTCAATCCCGGGGATATCTAAGAGTTTTACAAGTTCATCCATCGACATCCCAAGATTCGTACGTTCAAAACGGTAGTCCTCAGCCGACACAATCAACGCATGAACCCCATCACTATATTGAATACACTCCACACGACAACGATTCTGACCTTTTGCAGTTTTGAATCCTGAACGAGTCGCATCTTGAACCGCACTACGAATGTAAGGGCGAATCTCATACGGATTGGCGTGTTGGAGTAAATAAACCTTTGTGTAAATTTCGGGGTCGTTATTTCGACGCGTAAACTTCACTTCGCGCGTCTCTTTATCAATATCAACCTTCAACCATGCTTGGACATTGTTTTTCTCCCATGCCTTCGCCTGCGCTGGACCGACCTCTTCTTCACTCGGACTGTGCGCCACAAGTAAAGATGCCGTTGATAATAAAAGTAATGTTAATAAATATTTTTTCATTTTATTTCTTCTCATTTCGTTTTGGATTGAGTAACAATAGGATTTGTTGCATTGACGACATCTTCAGCCCATGGAGTAAGGTTTTGCTCAAGATGTACAGGACGTGCAGTCACGGTGACATAATAGCGATATGTAGATTTTACATGTTTTTTATTACCAAAAACATATTTTAATCCAGGGATATCACAAAGAATTGGCCAGCCCATCTCTTGCTCTACATCCACTTCATTGGTATAAACGGTTAATGGCTTTTCAGCACCTGTCATTAAAGTGAGCGCGGAGGCTGTTTTCATTTTATTCAAGGATTCTGCACCCGTGTTCGTACGCCCTGCAACAGAGTTAGTTTCCAACGTATAGTTAAAGATGATATTTTCGGCATTCACTGCTTTTTTGGTTTGATCATCAAAACAAAGGGTAGGATTACTAATATTGAATTTGTAACCTTGACTCTCTCCCGTATAGACCCCTGTAATATCTTTGTCAGTTTTACGAATATTTTGGAATCCTGGATCGAAAGTTACAGTTGCGGGTTGACCATTTGTAATCACCACGCGTGCGGCTGTTTTAGTGCGGATTTTATTTTTTGTAGCAAGCAAACGGAGAAATGATGCATCAAACTGAGGGGCAAAAAAGATACCGCCATAAACCCAGCTCGAGGTTTCAATTAACGACTCAATACCCGAAGATGCGCCATCCCAACTTGTCCCACCAATTCCAAACAAGGGCATTTGATAGGCAGGGCCATTCTTCCATGAAACCCAATCGATACCGAGTTCACGCGCTTGTTGTTCGTTCACTTCATAAACTTGAATGGTGAGCTCTACCTGAGGGAGGTTTCGATCCAAATAGCGCAAGAACTCTAATGTACGGCGGGCATCTGAAATGGAATCTTTGACAGAGAAAATACCATGTTTATTGTCATAATAAATTTTACCATCAGAAGAGACCGTCCCGACCGTGCGGACCGCATCCGACATCGATTTATGGTGACGATATTGCGGCCAATAGACTTGTTTAAACATTCCTGTACCATCGACAATCGTCATACGACGCTCTTTTTGCGGAGAATAATTCGCTAAACGGTCTGAAAAACTTGCACGTTTTCCATCACGATCCAACGCTTGAACCATCTGATCAATATAAGGAATCATTTTGCGTGAAGTGGTCACAGAGAGATACTGTTCTTTTTCTGGACCATAGTTCAAACGTTCCGCTTTTCCCACACCAAATGAGACCAACGCACCGTTAACATAAGGGACAATGTCGCAGGCGTGGATATGTTTAAGGTGATAGAGTTTAGCGGTCATATAGTTTTGGTCATCATCCGCATTAAAGATGATTTCGCGCACTTTGCCTTGGGGTTGAATCCAACCACGGCTCACAGGAGGGGTTAAGGCTTCATTCGTATAAGGCAAACTCGGTGCAAGAAAACGACGTTGATCTAAAAGTTCGCGCTCCCACATACTATCGACCGATTCTTCAGGTTCCACAATTGTGGTCTGGGCGAACCCCATCACTGAAATGCAGATAAAACAAAGGAATGATAAAAGTAATTTTAATTTCATAAAGTTTCCTATATTAGGTTATAGAATAGGGTTCCCGTTCGCATCTTTAACATCGTTTTTCAACTTGGCTTTAATGCGCTGAACCACGGATTGAGGCATCGGAATGTATTTGAGTTCCTCAGCTGATTTTTGCCCATTTTCAAGACACCATATCCAGAAGTTGAGCAACTTCTTCGCTTGATTTGCTTGGGGTTGAGTGCGATAGATCATCACGTAACTTGCCCCCACAATCGGCCAAGCGTTTTCGGAGTTAACATTGTTCATATTGACCGCGAAATTAGGTGCATTATCCCAATCTGCAGCATCGGCAGCCGCTGTAAATGTTGTTTCATTCGGAGCAACCACTTTTCCTGCTACGTTTTGCATTTTACACCATGTTGCATTTTGTTCTATCGCATAAGCGTATTCTACATAACCAATCCCCCCTTCGGTTTGCAAAACCAAATTCAAAACGCCCGGATTTTTTTGTCCGCCAGCCCCCACAGGCCAACGAATCGATTTTCCCGAACCCAAATCTTTTTTCCACATGGTTGATGCTTTGCAAAGGTAGTCGGTAAAGATAGCAGTTGTGCCAGAACCATCGGCGCGATAAACCACACGAATGGGCAAGTTCGGCAAAGTGATCTCTTTGTTTAAGCGACGAATATTGCGATCATTCCAATTTTGAATCTTTCCCGCATAAATCTTTGCAAGAACATCGCCATTTAACGTAACGCCACCCGCTTTTACACCGGGGATGTTTGCAATGATCACGACGCCCCCAATCAAAGTGGGAAATTGAATCATTTGATTTTGATTGAGTTCCGTATCGTTCATCGGATCATCGGATGCGCCAAAATGGACGGTGCGAGCTTTAATTTGTTGAATTCCTGCGGAGGAACCTACGGATTGATAGTTAAGTTTGACTCCAGTGTTTTTGTTGTAGTCTGAAATCCAGCGAGTGTAAGCAGGTGCGGGGAAAGAGGCGCCTGCCCCGTTTAACGCGTCATCTTTTCCTTCCGCCCATGCGTTGAGACTTACGGCGAGTACCACAAGCGATGTCATGCGTTTGATCAATTTCATTTGTTTTTCCTTTCGGTTGTTTTTATTGGGCGACATGCCCATTTTTACTTTCTACAACTATAATCTACACCCGAATTGTTAGGGTTTGATTAGGGCTATATAAGTTATACAATAATTTTGATGATTTCTGTCAATTTTCACTTTTTTTTGGTTTCCAGTTGTTTTTTTTGTAAAAACAGCGTATATTATTATATAGAAATGTCGCTAATCCATGTGATTAAATTGGGTTTATTAGCGAATCAACAGAAAGAAGGTTACCTATGAAACCCCAAAAATATAAAATCATTTACACTGAAGGATCTAAACGTAAATATTTAGAGTGCCCGAATTGCAAAAACAAGCTCTCACCCTTTGATATTGAGGAGTTTATGACTTGTCCATACTGTGCATTTGCCATTGAAGCTACCCCTGAAGTTGAAGAGTTCATTTTATCACCAGTGGTCAATGAATGGGCAAAGCGCGTCTGCCCCGCCTACCTTGATAACGCGTCTCGCACCTCATAAGCATGAACGAGAGGTCCTTTAGCGATGTGATTTATCAACTTTTTGCGAGTTATCTCGAAGCAATAACGCGTAAATACATCACGTTCAAAGGGAGGACTTCCTGCGCACAATATTGGGTCTATTTTATCGGGATGGGATGCACGGTATTCTTTGTTAACTTCATCCTTATGCTTTATGGATTTTATACGGGAATGTTTTCAGGCGAAGTGTTACTTTACACCAACTTCTTATTAGGAATGTTTTATTTTCTCCCGACATTCGCGATTGGGATGCGTCGTTTTCACGACATTGGATGCTCTACATTTTCTGCGTTTTTCTTAGTGTTCGTCACTTTAATAACGCTGTGTTGGGGAGGATTTATAATTCCAATAATATTAGGATTTATTGTCGGTAATGTAGGGAAAAATCGTTTTGGCAATGACCCAAGAGACGCGCACACTTTAGCCCCCTCTATTTAATTTTGGTTGACAAATGATTTTAGGAGATGGGTACCTCTTAAAATTGAGTTGAGATACCGATCGTATCGCATCAACTTTATCCAAGTAGAGGAGTCTCCATTTATGGCCAATTCTTTTTCGTTTCGTAATTTATTTCAGTGGCGCAACCGTTTTGCGAGTTCAACACCCCCAGCTCAATCTCCTCAAAAAGCACAACATTGGGAGAGTGTCACGCAAAGTACAGAAACATTATCGCACGCGCCACTCAACACCGCACGAGTTTACAGTGCCTTGACGCTTGCAGAATCGGGGCAAGTGAGCGATCAAGTGGGATTAGTGAAACAAATGATTGAACACGATGCCGTCATCCATGCGCATTTACAGACACGTCGACTCGCCATCACGGGGAAAAATTGGAGCGTAAATAGCCAAAAATTCCCCGAAATTGCCGAAATATGCACGCGAATGCTTCAACAAGCCAATATTCAAGAACTCATTCAACACTTATCGTATCATATTTTATGGGGATATAGTGGCGTCGTGACCGATTGGAATGAAGTCGGTGATTATATCCGCGGTTTTTTACCGATTCAGCCCGCATGTTTTGAATTTGATGAAGCGGGAAATCCTGCACTTTATGATCTCTCTGGTGTGCCTCACAAACGTGATGAATTCCCCGAAAACCAATTGGTTATTCTTACCCATAAAACCCCTCACAACATCCCTGCACTCAACGGTTTAGCAAGACCACTCTTGCATTTATTTTTACTCAAACAAAGCGGAATTCAAGGATGGAATCGATTTATCGAAAAATTTGGGATACCTCTTTTAATGGGGCGTCTTCCCTCAGGGACGCCGCGAGAAGAGTTGCGTCCGTTATTAAACGCCCTTTCAAAGATGTCGAAAGATGGCGTAGCAGCCACCATTGGCGAAGAATCGAATCTTCAAATTATTCAAGCCAATAATGGCGGGACTCACCATGAATTATTTTGTCGCTATATTGATGAACTTATCACGATGTTAATTCTTGGACAGCGCGCCAGTAGCGACACCGCCACAGGGATGTCAAATGGCAATGTGCAAGGCAAAGTTCGTCAGGATCTTATCGCCTCAGATGCGTCATACTTAATCAATGTTATCCAAGAACAGTGGATTAACCCCTATCTTAAATATTGCTATAATCTTGATGCGCAAGAACATGACATTACATTTTGGATTGACTATGCGCCTGCAGAAGACTTAAAAACTAAAGCCGAACTTTGCGTACAAGTCGCTAACGCCACCGGCAAAGCCATTGATGTACAGTGGGCAGAAAGTTACTTTGGCGTTAAACTGGCTCAGTCGTCCTAGGGGCACAAACTTCAACCATCAAGGCGAGTTCGTGGGCGATTTCGGAGATTTCCGCTTTGCGCCCCGTAGGCCCCATGTGACCACTTTCAGTATCGGTTCGCATTAAAACTAAATCCCCCTCGGGGTTCATTGCGCGAACTTTGGCTGTAAATTTTAATGGCTCCCAATAAGGCACTTGATCATCGTTAAGATTTCCTGTGATATACATCATAGGATAGGGACGTTTCGCGACGTTGTCATACGGCGAATAGTCTAAAATATATTCATAAAAAAGATGATCCTTCGGATTTCCCCATTCGTTGTATTCCCCTGTTGTCAAAGGTTGATTAGGGTTGGTCATAGTATTAATGACGTCTAAAAAAGGGACATCTAAAACCGCAAAACGGAAAAGTTCAGGCGCCATATTTAATACGCCTCCCATGAGGAGTCCGCCCGCACTTCCGCCCCCAATAGCAAACTGAGAGGGGGTAGTGTATTGTTCTTGAATCAAAAATTGTGCGCAGTCGATAAAATCATAAAACGAATTTTTCTTATGCAACATTTTGCCTTCATTATACCAATTACGCCCCATCTCTTCGCCACCACGGACATGTGCAATCGCAGTAATAAACCCTCGATCTAAAAGCGACACACGCGAAATACGAAACGCGGGATCTGAAGAGATTCCATACGCCCCATACGCTCGTAAATAAATAGGAGAAGGCGTCCGTTCTTGATGCAAATCGTTTCGCCATGCGAGAGTGATAGGAATACGCGTTTTGCCATCACGCGACGGGGCAAAAATCATTTTTGAAGTATACAAATTGGGTTGATAATCTTTCACTATATTTTCTTTTAAAACTTCGATTTTTTGTGTTTTAAAATGATAAGAAAGAACTGCATCGGGTTGTGTCATAGAGGTGCGTTGGAAACGGAAGAAAGAGGCATCTATGTTTGGGTTATCTTCAAAAGCTAAAGTCTCACCCTCATAAACGATTTCACTTTCTGAAATTGTTTTTTCAAGGGGATAAATCACAAATTTATGCGTTGCGTTCTCACGGATAAGATAGACCAAAGCGTCATTAAAGACTTCAAAATCATCAATCAAACGTCCGCTCACATGCAGGACAATTTCTTCTTGATTCGTATTCTCATATAAATCACGCTGAACAATTTTAAAATCATCCGCATTTTCATTGGTCAAGACCATCAGTTTATCGCCACAATCTTCAGGATAATATTCAACATTTTCTTTGCGAGGCGCAATACACCAAGGATTTCCCAAGGGATCTGTTGCATCTAAAAAATAGTGTTCAGTGGTTGTCGAACTGCTCGTACTCAACACAATGAAACGATCCGACTTCGTTTTCCATACGGAACAATCAAAAGTGGAATCCTCTTCTGAAAAAACACAAACATCTTCAGAAATAGGAGTTCCCATTTTGTGTCGAAACACCTTTGAAGTGCGAAGAGTACGCGGTTCACGTTTCGCATAAAAAAGATATTCCCCATCCTCCGACCAAATCCCATCGCCATCCGTATGGGATATTTTTTCTCTAATCTCTTTTTGTGTTCGCAAATCGCGTACACGGATTTGATACCCGATTCCGCCTGTAAAGTTAATTCCATAACATAAATAATTGCCATCGGGCGATACAGCAAGCCCTGTCACCATGCAACACGATTTCCCTTTAGCGAGTAAATTTACATCTAAAATCATCTCTTCTTTAACACGACCCTCACGGGCTTTACGATAATAAATAGGGTAGTCTTTACGGGCAAAACTTCGCGAATAATAGATATAATCGCGAATGGGAGATGGGACGGTTTGATCCATGCGAGGGATGCGATGTTGCATTTCAAACTTTAAATGTTTATAAGTCGTCGCGCACGATTTTAAAATCGTTTTCGCATAGCGGTTTTCTGCGCGGATATAACGTTGCGTGCGTGGATTGTCGATATCTTCAAGATAAGCGTACGCATCGACATGAACACGACCACATATTTTTTTACGTCGCGCGATTTGAGGGAGGATGGGAGGAAGAGATTCTATTTTCATACTGTACCTTAAAATTGAATATTTTTGAATGTTCTTGTTCATTAAGTTAATTCCAAAAGGAAAAATTTCAAATAAAATCTCCTTTTTTATTGAAAAAGAGTTGAAATTTCAAGGTTTTGTACCATATTATATAAATAGAAATTAAACGAAAAATGGTTAAACATGGAGGAACATGGAGACCCCACGCCCCGCATCACAAGAACTTGCACAACAAGATTTGGAAATTATCGAAGATATTCTTCATGGCAATGAGGCGCGTTTTGACGAACTCGTTTCACGCTATTATCGACGTCTTTATCAAATTGCGTTTGGCGTCATTGCAAATGCTGAGGATGCCGAAGAAGTGGTGCAGGATTCCTTTGTCAAAGCCTTTAAACATCTTCCTAATTTTCGTTCGACCAGCACCTTTTATACATGGATTCGTCAAATTGTGCTCAATGCTGCACGTGACAAATATCAATGGTTACGCCGCAGAGGCAGACAGCAAACCGTGAGCATTTCCGACTTAGGATTCGCTACCGATGATTCTGAACATAAAGAAGATTATCAAGTCCCAAGCGAAGCCTTATCTCCTGAACGCATGTTTAGCATGGATGAGACACGTCGAAATATCGAAGACTGTTTTCAAAAACTGCCAGATGCCATGCGTGAAGTGATGACGTTGCGTCATTTGGAGGATATGACCTATGAAGAGATTGCCGAACATCTTGAGTGCAACCTCGGCACTGTTAAATCTCGTTTAGCACGCGGTCGTGAATTCCTACATGAATGTATTCAGCTCTAAAAACGCTTTTTTAGGAACATATTTCAACTTTAATCGTATATTAATATGGTAGATTTTAGTTTTACTTTCAATTTGCGTAGAGTGGTATCTTTACAGAAAAGAATCAAATAAAATTAAACCAAGTTGTTTTTTCAAAAAACAGCATTATATTATAATAATAATATAAACACAAATTAACTTAACTCTACGATGGAAATCAATATGTTCTTTAATAATTACGAAAAAAAACTTCGTCATGGGCTCAAAAGCTTTACACACCAAATTCATGTTAACTTAGACCTCATTCCAGATGCGAGACTAGCCGAGCTTGCGACGATTGGAGAAGAGGTCAAACAATGTTTTGACTACCCAGTAACGAAAGAGATTTATCAAGGGCAAATCACCCGTCTAAACCAATCGCTTTCTCACGCGATTCCAACACGTAGTTTGGCTTTTATTGGTGATATTTTAGATGTATTAATTGTCGCCTTCATGGTTGCGATGGGATTGCGCGCAATGTTTATCCAACCCTTTAAAATTCCAACAGGCAGTATGCAACCCTCTCTTTTTGGGATTCATTATGTTGCGCAACAACAACCTGATGGATCGCCTACATTTTATTCCTTAGGCAACTTCTTAAATGCACTCATCTATGGTGCGGTTCCTGCGAACCTTGAAGCGCCGTTCGACTGCACAATGGATGACTCAAAGCCTCAAATTATCCTCAGCGAAGCAGGTTTAGCAAGTCTTCCATTCCTCCCGAACAAGCTCAAAAATATCTTAGGGGAAAACGCCACAGAATTTTCACTTGTCCCTTATAATTTTGAAGAACATACCCCCGACTACATCGCCAACAAGTCGATTTTCTCACTCCCTGGCGAACCCGAAAAACTCGCCCAATACATGAATATGGGCGCATCGGAGTCGACAGGCAACATGATGCAGTTTGGTCCATGGCGCAAAGGTGAAAAAATAGCTGAGGGTTATTTAGTGAGTGGAGACAATCTTTTTGTCAATCGTTTTACCCACCATTTTACAGGTCTTTCACGCGGTGATATTATTGTTTTCAACACCGAAAACATCAAAGAAGAAGGAAAACCCCTTGTTCAAAAAGGGTTCTACTACATTAAACGTTTAGTCGGGTTACCTGGCGACACCTTGCGCGTGCGTAACAACATTCTTGAAATTAAGCCTCAAGGCGCAGCAGAATTCGTCTGTGCAGATGAACTTGATTCACGTTTCGAAAAAATTTATAGCAACAAAGGGGGTTATCACGGACACCTCCCTTGGCGTGATTTAGCCAATGGTGCAGAAATCGTGGTCCCAGAAGGGCATTTCTTTGCGATGGGTGATAACTCTCGTTCAAGTAGCGATAGCCGTTATTGGGGATTTGTTCCGCGCGCAAATATTGTAGGGCGCCCCGCTTTTATCTTTTGGCCATTCAGTCGCCGTTGGGGTTCCGCTGATCCTGCACAAGCGGTCGATGTCCCTTCCGACTACCTTTATAAGCCCACCCATGTCGATGATCCCACATGGTCGTCACGTCCACTTCCTGCGATGTCATTACAATAATTTATCAATATTAATCTCAAAACTCAGGAGTTTTAAATGAAAAAACTTTTATTATCGTTCGCCGTTTTGACGCTTTCTTTGAGCGTATGGGCGCAAGTTCCCGACTCAGTTCAATGTATTCAAAAACCGCTTCCAAACGATCCGACGGCTACTGAAGTTTATCGTCTTGAGAATGGCGCGATGGTGTACCTCTCTGTCAATAAAGAAGAACCTGTAGTTGTCACTAAAATCGTCTTTCACGCAGGCGCAACCAACGATCCGCGCGACCGTACGGGGTTAGCGCATTATCTCGAACACCTCCTTTTCAAAGGGAGCACTCAAATTGGAACGGTTGATTTTGAGAAAGAAAAAATTATTTTAGATCGTATTGAAGCGCTTTATGATGAACGCATTGCTACACAAGATACGGTTCGTCGTAACGAAATTTACCAAGAGATTGATAAACTCTCCTCTGAAGCGGCAAAATACGCGATTCCCAACGAGTTTATTGCGGCCTTAGAACTCCTTGGGGGGCAATCGGTCAATGCATATACAAGTAACGATCGCACGGTTTACATCTCAACGATTCCCAAAAATCAAATGGAAAAATGGATTCATTTAGAACATGAACGCTTTTTACAACCTATTTTTCGTGGATTTCACACCGAACTCGAAACGGTATACGAAGAACTCAATATGTCGATTGACAAACCCGATCGTCGCTTCTTTTATTTTATGTCGGAAAACGTCTTTGCAGGGCATCCCTTGGAAACCCCTGTTCTAGGAAAGCAAGAACACCTTCTCAATCCGAGCCCACGCACTGTCATGGAGTTCTACAAACAGTATTATGTGCCTGAAAACATGGCGATTTGTTTGTCGGGAGACATGGATACAGCAAATATTTTAAAATCATTGGCTCAAACATTTGGTAAACTTCCAAGTCATAAAATTGAACCTGTTAAAGTTTCAGCCCCCCACCCTGTTGTTAGAGAATCGATCCATGAAATATCTTTACCAGGGCGCGAAGGGTGTAATATCATGTGGCGTCTTGATGTTGAACCCACTCCTGAGTTTATGGATGTAATGTACGTGACAAGCCGTATCCTTTACAATGGAGCAGCAGGTCTTCTTGACCAAAACATCACCCTCCCCCAAAAAGCATTAAATGCAGTAGGGGGTGGATACACTATGGGCGTGATCCCTTGTTTTTACGTCTCTGCACAAGCCAAACTCAACGATTCAGTTTACGCACTTAAACCTCTTTTAGATGCCGAAATTCAAAAATTAAAAAATGGTAATTTCCCCGACTGGTTACCCGAAACGATTTATCGTAATGCCAAACTCTCTGAGTCGCAATCTGTCATCAACAACGAGTGGCGCGTCAATCGCATGATGGATGCGTTTATCGATAACGAATCGTGGGGATCTGTGGTTAACGCCACCGAACGTGTCGGAAAAGTCACCAAAGCAGATGTGATCAAGTTCGCCAACACCTACTTGAATGATAAACGTTTTGTATTTTTCCGCACAAGTGGTCCCATGACCGAAAAACCCAAAATGCCCAAAATCCCACTCACCCCCATTCCGATGGAAGAGAAAGGAAACTCTAAATTTGTAACGGAATGGAACAAAATCTCTGTCGATAAAATTCAACCCGAATTTC
The DNA here is from genome assembly GCA_964542845.1 of uncultured Victivallales bacterium. Classification (GTDB taxonomy): domain Bacteria; phylum Verrucomicrobiota; class Lentisphaeria; order Victivallales; family CAZIVM01; genus CAZIVM01. The sequence goes on along the minus strand of CAZIVM010000002.1, from coordinate 24,363 downwards.
CCGATCTCAAAAAAGAACTCTATAATAAAACACGTTTTCTTGACGCTGTAGGGGAAAAAGAAGATGAATCTAATCGCTATATTTTACCCGACTTTGTAGCTGTGCCAAATACGCGCGACGATTTCTTTACCCTTCAGTTTAAATATCCTGTTGGGAATAATACCGACTCCGTTTTGAGCCTTGCTTTGAGTTATCTCAACGCATCTGGAACACAAAAACGTAGCGTTGAACAACTTAAAGTTGATTTATACCGCTTAGCAGGAAGCGTCAGCTTCACTACTGGCGATCGCGAAACAACCGTCACAATCACAGGACTTTACGACACTCGTGATTCCCTCCTTGAAATTGCAAACGAATATTTTGAGGTTCCACGCATCGATGCAAAAGTACTCGAAAATCTCAAAAACAACATCCTGCTTTCACGTCGTAATGTTAAAGAAAACATCACCGACGTTCTCTTTAGAGGGTTAACAAATTATGTGCGTTATGGTCGCAATTCTGCCTATCTCTACACCCTTGATTCAGCAGAACTCGCTACAATTACCCCTGAAATACTCATCTCTAAAATTCAAAAGCTCCGTCAGTATCACGCCGAAATGCGCTATTATGGCCCCTTCAAAAAAGGGGCGCTCGCTGGCGAAAAGTTTTTCAAACCCTTCTTACCAACGGTCACGCTTGAAAAACCAACACCACGCGAATATACCCCTGCGCCAACAGACACACGCGCAGTCTACTTTGTCGATTTCCCCAATTCACGTCAAGTGCACATGATGTTCTTAAAACGTGCGGAAATTTATGACCCCAAACTTGATATGGTTGCCTCAATCTTTAATTCCTATTACGGACAAGGCATGGGAACCATTACTTTCCAATATCTCCGTGAAAGTAACTCTCTTTGCTATAGCTGTTTTTCAACTTATCAAACCCCAGCCTATCCCCATCATTACTCTAACTACTTAATCTACCTCTCAACGCAAGCGTCTAAAATCCCCGCAACCATTAAAGCGATTGATGATATGGGCTTTCCTTGTATCGACTCTCGAATCATTGCCACCCAAAATACCTTGATTCAAGAGATGGCAACCGCTCGTTACCGTGATTGGAGTTTGATAAGCTTAAAAGATCGTATTCAAAAGATGAATTATCCCGAAAACATCAATCAAATCCGTTGGGATGAATTACAAAAGATTACGCCAAAAGATGTTGAAAACTTTTATAATTCACACGTAAATGGTCGTCCGAAAGTGTTACTTATTGTGGGCGACAAAAAACAAATCGATATGGAATTTCTCTCACAATTGGGCCCCATCTCCGAAATTCCTATCGACGAACTCTTTCCTAAATAAGGAGAACTTATCATGATGGATTCCAACGAATTCTTTAATAAACTCAAAAATCTTACACCGCGCGCGCGTCAAGTTTTGCTTCTCGCGCAAAAAGAGGCCACCCGTTTTAATCACAGTTATATTGGCCCCGAACATGTATTGTTAGGGCTTTTGGCATTGGATGAAGGGGTTGCAGTTGCGGTCTTAAAAAAGATGAATGTCAATTTATCGCACCTTCGTTTAGAAGTTGAACAACGTTGTGGCGTAGGAACAGATGTCCAACTTCAAGGCGGACTCGAAGTCACTGCTAAACTTCAAACAATATTGCGTCTTGCCACCGAAGAAGCCGAAAAAATGCACTATCAATTCATCGGTACAGAACATTTATTGCTTGCAATTCTTCGCGAAAAAGAGAATCATGGCGCACAAATATTGCAGTTGATGGGTCTCGACCCTGATGCGGTCTATAAAGAGGTCACGCGCGCATTGGATGGATCGTTCATTACACCGCCTGACGACAAAAATGCCTCCGATGAAAATGGAATTTTGCCCACCTATGGCGAAGATGCCCCCCAAGACAATAAACAAAGTTTTAACCCTGGGCAGTATAACGCCTTGCGTGCATTCGGACGCGATCTCACAGAGCTTGCCGAAAAAAATTTACTTGATCCCGTGATTGGACGCGCCTCTGAAATTGAACGCGTGATTCAAATATTGTGTCGACGCACCAAAAACAACCCTGTCCTTATTGGGGAAGCGGGCGTTGGGAAAACCGCTATCGTAGAGGGAATTGCACAAGCGATTGTGAATCAAACTGTTCCGAATATTCTTCGCAACAAACGCGTTTTTTCCTTAGACATGGCACTCATGGTCGCCGGCACTAAATTTAGGGGTCAATTTGAAGAACGCATTAAAGCGGTTATCGACGAAGTTAAAAACTCCAACGAAATTGTTTTGTTCATTGATGAACTCCATACCATTGTAGGCGCAGGTGGCGCAGAAGGTGCCATGGATGCGGCCAATATCATTAAACCCGCCCTCTCCCGTGGGGAACTCCAATGTATTGGCGCAACCACCTTAGATGAATATCGTAAAGGGATTGAAAAAGATGCCGCATTGGAGCGCCGATTCCAATCGGTCATTGTCGAACCGCCAAACACCGCGGATGCGATTCTTATCCTACAAGGGGTTAAATGCAAATACGAAGAGTATCACCAAGTGAAATATTCCGACTCCGCCATCAAAGCGGCGGTCACCCTTTCCGAACGCTACATGTCAGGGCGTTTTCTTCCCGATAAAGCGATTGATTTAATTGACGAAGCAGGCGCACGCGTGAGCATTCGTGATACGGTTCCGCCTCCAGACTTCTCTCAAATTGATGCTCAAATTGAAAAAACAAAAGCGGAAAAAGATGCGTGTATTGCTGAACAAAAATTTGAAATTGCAGCAACTTTCCGAGATGAAATTAAGAAGTTAAAAAACGAACGTTCTCATTTAATTAAAGAGTGGGAAGAGGCAGTCAAAGCACGTGTCTCCTTAATTGAAGTTCGCGATATTACGGATGTCATTTCTCACCTCACGGGGATCCCTGTGCAACAAATGCAAGAGGGCGAAAGTGAAAGACTCCTTCGTATGGAAGAAGAGATTGATAAAACTGTGATTGGACAACCGATTGCGGTCAAAACCATTTCACGAGCACTTCGTCGAGCGCGTGCGGATCTTAAAGATCCACGCCGTCCTATTGGTTCGTTTATCTTCTTGGGTTCGACAGGTGTCGGGAAAACATTACTGGCCAAAGCAGTGGCGGAATTTATGTTTGGTGACCCTGAGGCATTGATTCAGATTGATATGTCGGAATACATGGAAAAATTCAATGTATCCCGCCTTGTTGGGTCTCCGCCGGGCTATGTGGGTTACGGCGAAGGAGGCGAGCTCACGGAACGCGTCAGACGTCGTCCATATTCTGTCGTGTTGTTTGACGAAATTGAGAAAGCTCATCCCGATATTATGCACATTTTATTGCAAATTTTGGAAGAAGGGCGTATTACCGATTCTCTCGGACGCAAAATTGATTTCCGTAACACCATTATTATTCTCACCTCCAACATTGGCGCAGAACAAATTGCTAAAGGAGGTAACGGGATGTTAGGCTTTGGAACAGAATCCGATTCTCATGCAACGGAGCAAGCGTATGAACAACTTCGTTCTCAATTTTTGGATATTGCAAAACGTAAATTCAAGCCTGAATTTATTAACCGACTCGATGATATTGTAGTTTTCCGAAAACTTGAAAAAGATGATATTAAACAAATTGTCTCTATTGAGATTGCCAAAGTGGCATCACGCTTAAAAGAGCATGGTCTTGAATTATGTATTGAGGATCCAGTGATGGATTACATCATTCAAAATGGTTTCCAGATTGAATATGGGGCACGTCAACTGCGTCGTACAATCGAGCGAATGATTGAAGATCCACTCGCCGAAGAAATTTTACGCGGTTACTTCAGAAATGCGGATCAAGTTGTGGCGAAATTAGATCAAAACAAAATTTTGTTCTTCCCACAAAATAAAACGCATATTGAAGAAATTGCCGTTGAGAAACCTAAGAAAACGCGCAAACGTTCTCCTAAAAAATAATGACAAAAGTGCTGCAAAATCAATAAAATTTTGCATCACTTTTTATTAAGCATCGACGTTTAAGACGATAAAAGTGGCGCAAGGTATTGACCTGTATACGATTTTTTGGTTTTAACCACTTGTTCGGGCGTGCCTTGTGCAATGACTTTTCCGCCACCCACGCCCCCTTCGGGCCCCATATCAATAATATAGTCCGCCGTCTTAATCACATCTAAATTGTGTTCAATCACCACCACCGTATGGCCGAGATCACGAAGTTTATAAATGATTTTAAGCAAATGTTCAATATCGGCAAGATGTAATCCTGTGGTGGGTTCATCCAAGATATAAAGCGTGTGTCCTTTAGGGACTTTGGCTAATTCAGTGGCAAGCTTGACACGTTGGGCTTCTCCTCCTGAAAGCGTAGTCGCAGACTGCCCCATGTGAAGATAACCCAACCCCACATCTTCAAGGGATTGGAGTTTACGCGCAATCGTCGTGTGATGTTCAAAGATTTCAAGGGCTTCTGAGACGGTCATATTCAGGATATCTGCAATGGTTTTCCCCTTGAATCGTACAGACAACGTTTCGCGATTAAAACGTTCGCCATTACAAGCACTACATGTCACAAACACATCGGGCAAAAAAAGCATCTCAATCTTTTTGATGCCATCGCCTTTACACTCTTCGCAACGCCCTCCCTTAACATTGAATGAAAAACGCCCCGGCGTAAAACCGCGCATTTTGGATTCAGGAAGATTGGCAAAAAGATAACGAATTGGGGTAAACGCATCTGTGTAAGTGGCTGGATTTGAACGGGGTGTACGCCCAATAGGCGCTTGATCAATACTAATCAAACGGTGAATATGCTTGAGGCCATCTACACTTTTATGTTTCCCCTCAGGTTGCTTAATTGCACGCGCTGAAGCTAAATGATTTTCCAGAATAGGACGCAAAGTTTCATCAATAAAAGATGATTTTCCAGACCCCGAAACACCTGTAATGCAAGTGAACGTGCCTAATGGAATTTCAACATTGACATTCTTAAGATTGTTTTGTTGACACCCCTTAATTGTGAGCGTTTTACCATTCCCTTTATGACGGACGGACGGAACGGGAATTCCCGCATCTCCATTTAGATATTTTCCCGTAACAGAATTCTTATTCTTTTCAATTTGTTTCGGCGTACCTTGGGCGACAATTTCACCTCCATGACGTCCTGCTGCTGGCCCTAAATCAACCACATAATCCGCGGCACGGATGGTATCTAAATCGTGTTCAACCACCAAAACGGTATTCCCTGCATCACGAAGTTCAGAAAGCGTACGAATCAAGCGATCATTGTCGCGCTGATGTAAGCCAATTGAGGGCTCATCAAGGATGTAAAGAACACCCACTAACCCTGCGCCGAGTTGTGATGCTAAACGAATCCGTTGCGCTTCTCCCCCTGAAAGTGAGCCTGCTTCACGATTGAGCGATAAATAATTAAGGCCCACATTTTGCAAGAAAGAGAGTCGATCTCTAATTTCGCGAAGAATATCGCGCGCAATTTGTTGGTGTTCGGTTGTCAGGTGCTGAGGTAACGTTTCAATAAACGTGTAGGCCTCATCAATGGGGAGTCGATTAAACTGATCAATATTTAATTTATTCACGGTCACGGCTAGGTATTCGGGCTTAAGTCTCCCCCCATGACATTTGGGGCACGTTTGCCAATCCATGAGTTCTCGTAAACGCGCACGAACGGAGTCAGTTTCTGTCTCACGATAACGACGCTCTAAGTTGGCCAAAATCCCCTCAAAAGGTTTTCGCATGGTGTAGTGTTTCCGACGCAACGTGTAATCGAAATTGACCTCTTCTGTCGTTCCATAAAGCAATGTATGTTGAATCTTAGGGGGCAAATCTTTCCATGGCGTGGTCAGCATTGCAGGATATTTAAGATGTTCCGCCATACGCTCAAGAAGAAAGTTGTAATAAATAATGACATGGCGCGGTCCTTTTCGAAAATCAGGGATAGCGCCCTTTTTGATACTTTTTTCGGGGAAAGGAATCACGCGCTGTGGATCAGCAACCAAAAGCGCTCCAATACCGTTACAATGGGGGCAAGCCCCATGTGGCGCATTAAACGAGAAGTGTCGGGGTTCAAGTTTACCAAAAGAGGTATTGCAGTCGACACAGGCAAGATGTTCGGAAACCTTAAACGTTTTCCATCCTGTTGCACGCTCCTCATCTTCAATCAGATAAGTCATGTTTCCTTCGCCAAAACGCAATGCCGTTTCAACAGATTCAGTTAAGCGAGAAATCTCAACATCTCCTGTCATGAGGCGGTCGATCACCAAGTCAATCGAGTGATTTTTCTTTTTATCAAGAGTTGGAAGATCATCCAACTCGTAAAATTCATTGTCGATTCTGCACCGAACAAATCCTTCGCGAACCATCTTTTCAAACACCTCTTTGTGTTCCCCTTTGCGTCCCACAATCAAAGGCGATAAAAGAATTAATTTGCGATGATGCGGGAGTTCAAGCATCCCATTGACAATCGATTGCGCCGACTGCGCCTTCAAAGTTTTACCACAAAGCGGACAATGCGGAATCCCAACGTTCGCATAAAGCAAACGCAAATAATCGTAAATTTCAGTGGTTGTAGCCACTGTAGAGCGCGGATTTGCCCCTGATGAACGCTGTTCAATGGCAATCGCAGGGGAAAGCCCCTCAATATGTTCCACGTCAGGTTTTTGCATTTGATCCAAAAACTGTCGCGCATAAGCTGATAACGATTCAACATAACGTCGCTGACCTTCAGCATAGAGCGTATCAAAGGCCAAAGAAGATTTCCCTGAGCCCGACATCCCTGTGATTACAATAAGTTTATCACGCGGGAGTTCGAGATTGATATTTTTAAGATTGTGTTGGCGTGCGCCTTTGATAACGATTTTGTCTTGCATAATTTACTTTTGACGTTTAGGAATAGGATGAGAATTGCCGTGAGCATAGACGCGTTCCCCAATAATAAGCGTCACGATTCCAGCAATCATATAAGCGATATGGAGGTGGAGTCCAAAGCCATAGGGGCCTTTGACTTCAGGGGAGGTCCATAGAATAAATGTCGTCACGATAAAGCACATAAACATCCCTGGCAAAAGTGCCACCCAACCCAAACGACGTAAACGGAAAAGCCACACGGCTGCAGCAAAGAGGGTAAAGACGGCTAAGATTTGATTCGTCCATGCAAAATAATTCCAAAGATGTGCAAACGACTTTGGACTTTGGTTCGACCAAATGAGCAAACCAATCGCCAAGAGAAGTAATGGGGCGATAACGAGGAGTCTGTTTTTGATTTTTGTTTGCGAAATATGACACATCTCGGCTAAGGTGAGTCGCAAACTACGCATTGCCGTGTCGCCAGAGGTAATCGCAAGCACAATCACACCAACAACCACCACTAATGACACCCATTCGCCTAAGAAATATTCCGTGGCGGCAGTCAAAGCCTTCATCGGAGCAAGAGACATTAATTCGGGTTGATAGTTATAGATGGCGAGCCCGACAGCCGCCCATATCATCCCAATAATTCCCTCAAGAATCATCATCCCGTAATACAGTTGACGTCCTTCATGTTCATTATTCTGTGTGCGAGCAACAATGGGCGCTTGTGTTGCATGGAATCCCGAAATAATTCCACAAGCAATCGTGACAAAAAGCATGGGGATAATCGGAAAATCAAATTGATTAGCTATAAATTCAGGCGTCGGGGTAAGAATATTAGGGTTTTGGACATAATCCACCATCAATGCGCCAAAAAGCGTAAGAGTACCTAAAATAAGAATTGCGCCAAAAATAGGATAGATACGTCCGATAATTTGATCGATGGGAAAAAGCGTTGCGATGGTATAATAAAGTAAAATTGCGCCAACAATATAAACAAAACAGTTTGCATAATTCTCACACAGTAAGCCACAAATAATAGAGGCAGGGACATTAACAAACACAGCAACAACAAGCATAAGAGCCACAATCGTAACCAAAGAGAAGATTTTACCAATATGCGGTCCGAGCATAATTCGAATAAGTTTCGGCAAATTTGAACCGCGATGACGCGCTGACATCATCCCCGCAAGATAGTCATGAACTGCCCCTCCCACAACATTCCCAATCGGAATAATCAAAAACGCAATAGGACCAAACTTAATTCCTGCAATCACCCCAATAACAGGGCCAATTCCCGCGATATTTAAAAGCTGGATCAACATATTTTTCCAATGCGGCAACGGAATGAAATCGACCCCATCTGCATATTTTTGACTCGGAACTTCTCGATTATCAGGCTTGATAATTTTTTCAATCCAGCGCCCATAAGTAAAATAGCCGATGATTAAAAGGAGACATCCTCCAATAAATGCAATCATCTCTAACATAATTTCTCTTCTCTTTTTTAATTGGGTTCAAAAGAATAAGAGCACCACCTGCTTAACAAGTAGTGCTCTTAATTTAGTTTTCCATATTGCTTAATTATTTAGCAATTTCAGGAAGTGTAGCTGCGGCGGCGGCTTGACCATGACGTTTATTTTTTTCGTCAGGAATACAGAAACCGATTTTCGCTGCGAGTTCTGGGAATTCTGCTTTCAACACTTTTTCAGCCGTTTCAAGAATCAAATCTCCACCTTTACCAGAGGTTACGCGACCTAAGATTAAAAGTTTTTTGATGTCATAGAAATTGGAGAAATGTGCAATTGTATAACCAAACATAATACCAATTGACTCATAAAGTTTAAGCACTTTTTCATCGCCTTTAGCCATGAGTTCTTGAATTTGTTCGAGAATTTCAGGATCTTTCATTCCTTCAGGGAATGTGAAACCATTTTGTTTTGCAATACGAGCAACCCCTTGTTGACAGAAGTATTGAACACAGCATCCTGCATCGCCTGACCACTCATCTTTAGGGCCATTTTCACGGTAATCACATGGAACAAATGCAAGTTCATTCAACCAGTCAGTAATATTTCCGTTTTCGTTAACATAACCACCAGCAACAGATGTCCCCATTGAGATACCTAAAACGCTGTTCGATTTTTGTTCTTGTGCGCCAAGAAGTGCGGTTACTTCACCATCATTAATGGTAACGCAAGGGACGTTGAATTTTTTGCCAAGGTTCACAAAAATATTGAGGGCTTCATCAGGCATCACATCGTTATTTGCAGCTTTTACACCACGGAAAAGTGATGCCATTGGGATTTGGTTATCAACAAGCACGCCTGCACTTGATCCACCAATCGCTTGAAGTTGACGACCTTCAGGAATTTTTGCCATAGCTTGACGAATCGTATCTTCAAGACCTTCAACATGATATTTACAATCCGTATTGAAATAGGGATCCCATTTAGTTTCGCCAGAAGCGATCACTTCGCCATCCACCATGAGTGCAAATTTACGGTCAGAACCGCCTAAATCGAAACCCACGCGGACGCCATCTGTGTTTCCACCAAGACGGACTGTGATTTCTGCTTTTTTAGGTGCATCTGCAAAAGAGACCGTTTTGAATGTGAGCGGACGTTGATAAACGCTTGAGAAGAAGTCGTAATCAAACGCTTGACGCCCTTCTTTGGTGTACATTTGAGCAACATCAGCTGCAAGAGCTGCATCGCCAGCAAGATAAACTGTAGATCCGCCGTACATCCATAACATATATTTAACTAAACGCTCTACATATTGAATATTGAGTTGTTTATTTTCTTCAGTTGTATGTGGTAAAACACGAGTATCAAAGCGAGATACTGCGCCATTATTACGTTGCATACAAATTGCAAAATCAGACGCCCCTTCTGTCGTAGCAGCAAGGTCTTGGAACGCTTTGTTCCAAAGCACTGCTGGGACAAAGTTTGGATCCAATTCTGGGACAAATTTAGGTGATACTTTTAACATTTTGACTCCTTCAAATCAGGGTTGTGTGTGAGATTTGCGGGGACTTTTCCCTACATATAATTACTTTAAAGATAATACTGTTTATGCAATTATTCAAGTGGTATCTGCTTAAATATTAAATTATTTTTATTTTTTAAGTTAAAACCAATCGTAATTTAAGCAAATATAACAATTTTTAGAGTTTTGCAAGTATAGTTTGCGCTTCTTCCAAAATCCATTTAAGATGGTCTTCACCCTTGAAAGACTCTGCATAAACCTTACAAATATCTTCGGTGCCAGATGGACGTGCTGCAAACCAACCATTTTCAGTCACCACTTTGAGTCCGCCAATTGGCGCATCGTTGCCAGGCGCACGTGTCAATTTCGCGAGAATTTTCTCGCCTGCCATCGTATCCGCGGTTACATTTTCAGGTGAAAGATTTTGAATTTTAGCTTTGCGTTCGCGATCCGCTGGAGTATCTGTACGCGTGTAAATAGGATTCCCAAGCTCTTGAGAGAGTTCTTGATAATGTTGACTAGGTGATTTTCCTGTCTTAGCCATAATTTCCATGGCGAGGAGTCCGAGAATGATACCATCCTTGTCAGTCGTCCAAACTTCGCCATTATGACGTAAGAAGGAAGCGCCCGCGGACTCTTCACCGCCAAAGCCAAGATCACCCGTAACCAAGCCATTCACAAACCATTTAAATCCAACGGGAACTTCACAAACCGCTTTGCCAATTTTTGCACCCACACGATCAATCATTGATGAAGAGACCAATGTTTTCCCAATTCGTGCATCTTTAGGCCAATGCTCACGATGAGTAAAGAGATATTGAATTGCAACGGCAAGATAATGATTAGGGTTCATTAATCCGTCTTGTGTAACAATGCCATGACGATCGAAGTCGGGATCATTTCCCACAGCGATGTCATAGCGATCTTTGAACTGAATTAAACCTGCGAGCGCATAAGGACTCGAACAGTCCATGCGAATTTTACCATCGCGATCAACCGTCATAAAACGGAAAGTCGGATCATATTGACAATTATAGGTGTCAATATTGAACTTATAGTATTCAGCAATACGTTCCCAATATGCCAATCCCGATCCCCCTAACGCATCCGCTGCAACCTTGAGCCCAGAATGACGAATCACATCCATATCAATTACATTTTTAAGATCAGGAATATAAGTGGCTAAATAGTCATGCGGAATCGTGGTGTTCGCCTTGATCGCTTTAGCAAACGGCATACGTTTAACTTCTTTGAGACCATTACGAATAATCTCATTCGCACGATTTTGCATCCATACAGTAATATCTGTATCTGCTGGACCTCCATTGGGGGGATTATACTTGATTCCACCATCCATTGGCGGATTGTGCGAGGGTGTAATGACAACACCATCAGCAAGTGCAACTTCACGATTTTTATTATAGTTAAGAATTGCATGCGAGATGACAGGTGTCGGAGTGTAACCACCATCGATTTGAACCATCACCACAATTCCATTTCCAGCTAAGACTTCAACCGCCGTCATAAATGCAGGTTCTGAGAGGGCATGCGTATCTTTCCCTAGAAAAAGAGGGCCCGAAATTCCTTTAGACGTGCGATATTCACAAATCGCTTGCGTAATCGCAAGAATATGGGTTTCTGTAAAACTGATTTTTAAAGCGCTACCACGATGCCCCGAAGTCCCAAAAGCGACTTGTTGTTCTGGAATAGCAACATCAGGTTTAAGTAAAAAATAGTCGGAAACAAGTTTAGGAATGTTAACCAACATATCGGGGGTTGGAGGAAGCCCGGCTAATGGATGAATAGACATAATGAGAATTCCTTTGCGTAAAAGTGAGAATTGCAGTAACGTATAAACTATAAAATATAATGCGTCAATTCCAAATTTACAAGTCAACAAATTAAAAAATTAAAAAATATTTTTGATCACGTCCTAAGATTTTTAATCGTATAACGTCTTATAGATATACATCACCCTATTTTAGAAGGAGAAACTATGAAACTCACAAAGAAAAATCGTGCGCGACTCATTCAGATTTCGAAAGCCGTGCTACTCGGCATTCCACTTGTAAGCGTCGCGCCCGAGATGCTTGCTGAAGAGAAAGATTCCGCCCCCCAAGAACGTTCGCGTCCTCTTATCGGTAAAATTCGAGTCCCTGGGGTAACATCATGGAAAGCTGGGATTCCAACAAATATCAATCGTACGTATCGCATCCATATTGTTCAAAAGGGCGAAACGTTAACCTCGATTTCAAAAAAATATTTTAAAAACGCGGATCGCGTCAAAGACATTATTGCATTGAATCCCGAACTTAAAGATAATCCCGATTTAATCACGGTTGGCATGCAACTGAAAATCCCTAAAGTTTAAGCAATGAAAATCCCCGAAGAGCTCAATATAGAAATTACAAAAAAATGTAATTACAATTGCCCTTACTGTTATTGTGTGTGGCATGAAAATCCGCGTTTAGTTTCGCGAGAACTCCCCATTTCTACATGGCAAAAAATTATTGAATCCTTTGTACGAAAAGGGGGGAAACGGGTCATGTTTACAGGGGGAGAACCCTTACTTAAAAAAGGTTTCTTAGACTTATTAGATTGGACCGCGCAATCAACAAATCTTGAGCTATCAATATTTACAAATGGATCGCGAATCAATGACTCTATTTTAGAACAATTTCAGCGATGTAATGTTTCTATGGGAGTGAGCCTGCAAGGAATTACAACCTACGGAGATTCAACAGGGACAAAGCGCAACTACTTATCTGTTTTAGAGGTGTTAATGCGAGCAAACGAACTCAACATTCCGTTATCATTAAGCACCACCATCACACAAATCAATAAACAAGAAGCCTCGCAAATTGTACTTACGGCCTTAGCTGCGGGTGCTGAAAGTATTTCGGTGATGCCTTTTATGTTTGATGGGAAAGGGTGGAAAAATCCCCACTTATCATTAAGTTGGGCGGAGTGGGAAGAGATAGTTTTGACCGTTCAAACCGCTATTAAAAATTCTTCAAAAGTTGTTTTTGGTGATGAAATGGTTTGTAATTGCAGAGAATTCAAAACGATGATGCCATTAATCTATAGCGGACAGTCAAAGGAAAAATGCGATGTATTTTCCAAACAAATGGTGATAGGGCCGAGTGGTCAAATCCGCCATTGCTTGCATCTTCCCGAAAACATTGCGGATTGGAAAGAAGTTTTATTATAAACGAATCTCATCATGAACGCGTGTCAAACAGATTGCAAAAAATGACAAATTTGTAAGATTCAATGTTACATTTTTGTAACCTTTACCCTTTTTTAAACTTTTTTTACACTTTCAATTTTCTTTTCTTTTGTTACCACTTTATATTATATGCATTGTCGAAATAAGATCGTTAAAACATCGTGGCAGAAGCTCTGACCACAATCATTTAAACTAGAACGGAGAAACTTAAAATGTCTTATGCTCTTAAAGTGTATGAAGGTGTTGCACAACGCAACGCACACGAAAAAGAATTTTTGCAAGCTGTAAAAGAAGTGCTCGAAACACTTGATCCTGTTTTGCAAGTCGAGAAAAAATACGAAGCCAACGCAATTCTTGAGCGCATTGTTGAGCCAGAACGCGTGATCAGCTTCCGTGTACCTTGGATTGACGACAAAGGCAATGTTCAAGTCAACCGCGCTTACCGCGTACAATTCAACTCAGCAATTGGTCCTTACAAAGGCGGACTTCGTTTCCACCCAAGTGTGAACCTCGGTATTTTGAAATTTCTCGGATTCGAACAAATCTTCAAAAACTCTTTGACAACCCTTCCTATGGGCGGTGGTAAAGGAGGATCTGACTTCGATCCTAAAGGTAAATCTGATAACGAAGTAATGCGTTTTTGCCAAAGCTTCATGACAGAACTTTATCGTCATATTGGCGCAGATTGCGACGTTCCTGCAGGAGATATTGGTGTCGGTGGCCGTGAAATCGGTTACATGTTTGGTCAATACCGTCGTATTACAGGTCAATACGAAGGCGTTCTCACAGGTAAAGGGCTCAAATGGGGAGGATCTTTAATCCGTCCTGAAGCCACAGGTTATGGTGCTGTTTATTTTGCAGAAAACATGTTAGCTGTTCGTGGTGAAAACTTCGAAGGCAAAACTTGTACTGTTTCTGGGAGTGGTAACGTTGCACAATTCACTGTTGAAAAAATCAACCAACTCGGTGGTAAAGTTGTGACCCTTTCTGACTCTTCAGGTTTCATTCACGATCCCGAAGGTATCAATGCTGAAAAACTCGCTTATGTCCAAGAACTCAAAAACGTTAAACGTGGCCGTATTTCTGAGTACGCAGACCAATTCAAAGGCGCTACATTTACTGCAGGACAACGTCCTTGGGGTGTAGCTTGTGATTGTGCATTCCCATCTGCAACACAAAATGAAGTTTCTGCTGAAGATGCTGCAACATTGGTTAAAAATGGTTGCCGTCTTGTTTCTGAGGGTGCAAACATGCCAACAGTTCCAGAAGGTGTTGAAATCTTCTTGGGCAACAAAATCATGTATGGTCCTGGTAAAGCAGCGAACGCAGGTGGCGTATCGACTTCTGGTCTTGAAATGTCACAAAACAGCCAACGCTTGAGCTGGACTCGTGAAGAAGTTGATGCAAAATTAAAAGGCATCATGAAAGCGATTCACGACAATGCAAAAACTAATGCAGATCAATATGCAAAAGCAGATGGTTTTGTCAACTACGTTGCGGGTGCTAACATTGCTGGTTTCGTTAAAGTTGCCGATGCGATGATTGATCAAGGCGTTATCTAATTTATTAGATAAGTCTGATATAAAAAAATAAGCGCATGAGATATTTTCTCATGCGCTTTTTCATTTTAAATATTAAATTAAAAATGAAAATTTAAATTAACTTCCAAAAATTGGACGTGTCTTTTTAGAACCGAGAGGTTTATTATAAGTCCAAATCACACGCCCCGTTTCGATGTCCGCAATTTTGAGGTTAAAAGAATACACTTGAACGGTGTCGCGACCCTCTTTGGTCACATTTGAGATGATCGAACCTTCCATTGAAAGACGCGGTGCCTCCAACGTATTTTTCTTGGCAACAGTGCTCTGTTTGAAATTTTGATCTTGAGCTAATTTGCGCGCATCAGCAAAAGTTTTAGAGACATCACGCCCCGTGGCTAAAGTCACTTCCGCCTTCCCCGAATTAAGAAGAGTCGCACAAATTTCATCCGTGATTAAGTTCATTTGCAAATCGGGATCATTGGTGTTATTACGAATATCACCAACTTGCATAAGCGGAATGGCTGTAGGATCTTTTTGCTCATTACGAAATTTTTTCAAGAAATTATCGTAAGTGGCGCTCGACATCGCATTTTCTGCGGCCGCTTTCGCCGCAATCATACATTCGGCATGAGAGACCGTTCCCATGGCACGCAAAGTGTTATTTGTGGGATCGGAGGGATCAAACGCTGTAGATGAAGTTCCGCAAGCGGTTAAAAATCCCATTCCCGCAAGGGTAACACCGAGAATCATTAATTTTTTCATAGCAAACTCCTAAGTTATTTTTTGAGAGAACAATTTATTCGGCTTCGACAATATTGACGAGGAAATCTTTAGCATTTTGAGCGGGTGCAATCGATTGAATAAAAGCGGTTTCGCCGGGTAATATTTCAATTTGCGTCCATTGCGACACAATGCTTTCAAGCGCCATCCCTTTCGCATCAAACCATGTAAACTTATATTTAATTTTATATGGATTTCCGCCAAAGATTGAACTCCACGTTTCTGAGAAAAAGCCCGTGCGATTATTTTTTGCCCAAAGTTGAACGCGTAAGAGCCCTGCCTCCGTTGTTGCCACAGAAACATTTTCGATTAAAAGACGTCCTTCGAGAGAACCATCAGTGATCACGCGTTTGTCTTTTACAATCGTTTGCACCATAGATTTATCTTCGTTTTCGACCGTGTTTACGGTGTTTTGACAAGCGGTAAATAGTGTAGTTAATCCGATGAGAGAAAGCGTTAAAAATGTTTTTTTCATCATCAATTCCTTTCGTTATTGGGAATACATAGGTAAGATTTGAGTTTGGAAAACGTTTGAAGAGGGGGCATGGACATAGATAATGGCAGACTTAACATTAACGGGAATGATTACTTTTTGAGAAAGTTTCCCTCCACCTTGCGTTGATAGAGTTAAGGTCTTATTCGCAGGCATCGGAATGGCTGCGACTTGAAATTCTTTCGGTAGCGTTTCCCATGTTCGAGTATCGGCAACATTCATGGATTCAATATAAACTAAACTCGCCATCAAAACAATAAGACCCACAAGAGGTTCATCCTCATTATAAGTGAGAACGGTTGCCGTTGCAGCAGCTCCATATTTTACAATCGCGGAGACAATTAAACGCGTAATGATACCGGGTAAACGTTGTTCATATTCTTGTGAGAAAATCGCATCCATATTGGCAACACGTTCTGTTTGTGTTACATATTGCATTGTACGCACTTGCAAAGATTGAAAAGGGGCATTGTAATATTCACAGACAGGCCACGCTAAAGCAATGGGAAAATCTATTTTCATTTCCTTAAGCGCAACCCCTCGGCCATTCGCAAAAACAACGTAAATACAATCTTTGTGAAGCGGATAAGTTAGAGCTTTCACATTTTTAAGTTTCTCGGGAATGGGACGTGCCGTTTTTTCAAGCAAAGTGCGATAGCAAGATGCCACAAATTTGTTCTCAGGCAAACACGCATAAAGACGTTCAAAATCAATGTGCGCATTTTCATAATTTTCATCTCTTATATTCGAAATCCCTGAAAGAAAAATTCCCATAGGATTTAAAAAGTTACCATAGGCAGATTTTGAGACTTCTGAGGTCTGAGTCAAGGATTGCTTTTGCGCTTTATTAACAGCATTTTGAGTCTTTGAAAAATCTGTTTTTTGGCGAGAACTCAAACGCATTGGGGATGCCTCTCCATCCATTTTCGACATCAAGTCATAATCGTTGATAATCTCTTTTTGCGTATCACGCAGACGTCGAATTTGCGGACGAAATGAGCCTTCTTTGTTCGCCCCTAAGTAGGCCATCGATTTATAAATCGAAAGTGTCGTTCTATCTCTACACCATCCGCGATAAGAAAGCATATTTTGATTTGTAAGAGTTGCAGTTGCTTCAGCCGCGCCATCACGCAAACTCAAAACAGCCCGATCATCGTAGGCTTCAATTAACGATTCAGCCTCAGCAAAAGATTGAATCGACTCAACATAATTTCTTGTCACAAAAGAATGCGTCCCTGCCTCAAGACACCACATAAGCTCATCCCCAGAACCTTTGGCGCTCGCTATTTTATCAGAAAGAAAGTCATTGACCACTTGATTTTGTCCCGCAACATACGCACGCATCATCGTGGTTTTCTGTGAATGTGCATCTTCAAGTAAACTACACCCTTGCACCCCTCCAAGAAGAAGAATATATAAAATTATTATAATTCGAGAATAGAAACGTGACATGGGGCTCCAAACAAAATTACGATATTCATTTAACTCAATACCTTCATAATATAAACCTTCAAATCTTTATTTTCAAATCTTTTATCTTTTTTTATACAAAAAATAAAACAAATCTTTAAATAAGCACTATTTCGAGCTTGAAAATATAAAACAAAACAGTATATTATTTATAGAATAACATTTAAAACAACCAAGAAAAGGGGATTATCATGAAAAAAGCATTTCCTATTATTTTGATCTCAATTTTAATTATCGCAAGCATTATATGGTTAATAAGACCGATGCCTTTGGCAGGACACTCTATTGCAGATATTAAAGCGCGAGGTTATTTATCCATTCATGCCATACGAGAATCTGGGATCAATGGATTACCGCGTAAACTCTCAGCCAATCAAAGAGAAATTGCGGCGGTTAGTGCCTTTGCCGAATCCTTAGGGGTCAAAGCAAATGTAACCTATCATGATGATTATACAGAAATGCTTCGCAAAGTGGCATTACACGAAGGGGATGTAGCAGTTGCCAACATTGTCAAAACACCCGAACGCGCGCGTCAACTCTCCTTTTCAGAACCATTTTTAATTACACCAATGGTTCTCATTACGAATACTTCAAACCCAGCCAATTCTTTAAGTGAGATTCAAGACGGAACGATTACGGTTCAATTTGGAACTGCGTATGAAAAATTTGGGCTCAAATTACAAGAAAACAATGCAAATATCAAAGTGTTGTCGAACTCAGATTGGGTCGAAAACATTATTGCAGGGGTCGAAAATGGAGAGTATATGTACACGATTGCAGAACGAAACATTTTTGATATTCAAGCCAGTTATTCTCACAATCTTAAAATCATTCACACTTTTGAAGAAAACCCCTGTGAAATTTGTTGGGTGTTCCCTTACGGGACGAGCGAACTGAGAGTATCGGCGAATGAATTCATCGAAAAAAATAAATCCCTTTTCCAGTATAACATCTCAACGGCTGACTGGGATGTCATTTCTGAGCGAAATATTTTGCGCGTTCTCACACGTGACAATCCTTCAAACTACTTTTGTTTTAATGAAGAGTTAAAAGGATTTGAGTATGAAATGTCGCGCACTTTCGCAACGGAAAATGACTGTACGTTAGCCATGGTGGTCCCGTTTCGTGGATCCGAGTTGCTTCCCGCGCTCAAAGAAGGGATTGGGGATGTAGTTGCGGCATCTTTCTCGCGTGCTGACTCCTATTTAGATGATCCTGACTTCGCTTATTCGATTCCTTATGCCGTTGTGCAAGAGTGTGTCATCGGGCAAAAAGGAAAAACACCTCATACTTTAGATGCGTTGAAAGGGAGAACTTTTCATGTTCGGAAAAGCAGTTCATATAATCGAACTCTTGAAGAACTTGCATCAACCATTGGTTTTCAAGTCAAACATGTCCCTGAATCTTTTGAAACTTATGAAATTATGAATCGACTTGAAACTGGGGAATACGATCTCTCATTGATTGATGATCGTATTTATTATTCAACCAATGATGTTGAACATGATTTGGAAAAAGGAGTTATTTTAGGAGTTGATAAATATTATGTATGGGTCGTTCGCAAATCGAATCCACAACTTTTGCAAAAAATTGACTCCTTCCTAACTGAAATCCTCCCTACCCCTGAACATCATGAAATTTGTGCACGTTATTTTACGAAAAATATTATCCCAGATACCACTTATGTTGCAACAGATTCTCAATTCATTTCCCCTTATGACAATCTCTTTAAAAAATATGGACAAAATTTAGGCCTAGAGTGGTTTTTAATTGCGGCGCAAGCATTTATAGAGAGTCGATTCAACAGTAATGCGCACGCCAAAGATGGCGGAAAAGGATTATTGCAACTCATGCCACAAACCATCAAAGAGATGCAATGTAAAGACCCATGGGATCCAGATGAAAATGTACGCGCAGGCACGGGATACTTAATCAAATTAATGGATAGACTCCCCCCCGAAATATCGAGCACCAACCGTCTTGCTTTTGGACTCGCAGCTTATAACGGAGGCTATGGACACTTAATGGATGCGCGTGTTTTGGCGCGTCGATTAAACCTTGACCAAAATGTATGGAAAAACAATGTTGAGGTTGCCTACCGTAAATTAAGAGAAGCGCAATATGCCTCCCGTTCGCGTTATGGTTTTTGTCGTTCTGAAATTATTATCAACTACGTCAACTCCATCACATCTCAGCGAAACAGTTTTAGACGTATCTATTACGACTCAACATCGAAAACGGATTCCGCATCGAAAACAGATTCAACGCTTTCTTTTGAAAAACCATTAAAAAAATAATCACTTTTCTACAAATTGTGTTTATAAAGCCAAAACAAAAACCAAAGGTTTAGTTTTGAACCAAACTCAAGGCCTCTACTTGAATGAGTTGATGACGCTTTGGCGATAATGAAGCGGGGACAATCCCACGAATATAGTGATCGCTCCACCCAATTCCTTCATCTTGAGCATTCACTTGCTCGACCAGAATGGTACATGGCTTATTCTTTTGCGTTTCTGCGTACGCTATTGCAAGTTGATGAGCGATTGTACCCAAAACCTCAGCGCGTTGTGCAATTTCGCCCTGAGAAGTGTTTTGTTGCATTTTTTCGGCAACAGTACCTTCTCGCGGTGAAAACGGAAACACGTGAATATTACTATAACCGATGTCTTGAACGCGTTGACACATTAATTCAAAATCTTCGGGTGTTTCGCCAGGGAAACCCACAATAATATCTGTGCCTATATGAATATCTGGCACTTTTTCGCGGGCATATTGAATATAAGAAAGATAACTTTCGAGATTGTAAGGACGGTTCATGCTTTTCAATATTTTATCGGTGAGATGCTGTGCAGGAAGATGAAGAAACCGACAAATCTTTTCGGGAAATTCACACATTAAGTCAATCACTTTGCGAATCTCTTCATGGGGTTCTGCGGAGGAGAGTCGTATCCGAAAGTTGCCTTGAATTTCTACGAGTTTTCGAATTAAATCGGAGAGTCCGCCGCCGTCCCAACGAAACGTAGAAGTATTCACGCCTGCAAGAATAATTTCTTGATGACCATCAGCAAGTAACCCTTGAAAATCGAGGATAATTTCATCGATATTGCGTGAACGTTCTGCACCGCGGGCGTAGGGGACAATACAGTATGAACAGAAGTTATTACACCCATCTTGAATTTTGAGAAATGCGCGCGATTTAAAGGGATAAACACTGCGGCTTCCCTCTGAAAATTCAGTATGAGCAATTCCATCTCCTGGAAAATGTTTACAACAACTCGCTGTTGCTGTTTGGGGATGATGCGCCCAAAAATCTTGAATACGTTGAGGGAGCATTGCACGGTCTGTCGGACGCAATGCGATATCGACCCCCTCTTCATTCGACCAACCGTCATAGTCGATATTCACGCCACACCCTGTCACAATGACACACGCGTTCGGGTAGCGATTGCGAATGCGTCGGAACGCCTGTTTACTTTTGCGTGAGGCGGTGGCGGTTACGCCACATGTATTCACCACGACCACATCGACATCGCATGTATCTTTATCCGAAACCACCTCAATTTGAATAGACTGCAAAAGGCCTGTCATCAAAGCGGAGTCGGCTTGATTGAGGCGACATCCTAAGGTTTCAAATCGTGCGGTTGCCATACTTGCCTCGTTTAACGGATTTGACGGAGCGCCTCAAAGAGACCAATGCTCACGGAATTTGCAAGGTTAAGTGAACGGGCGTGTTCGCCTGTCATAGGAAGCGTCACTAAGTGATCGGCAAATCGTGCATAGAGTTCTTCAGGCAGACCGCGTGTTTCGGATCCAAAAATAAGATAGGTGCCTTGCGGGTATTCGACATCCCAAAAAACACGTTCGGTTTTCGTGGTAAAGAAGAAGAAATTTTCGGGTTGATTTTGTTCAAAGAAGTCGTCAAACGATTCATATTCTTTGAGGTCGAGATACGGCCAGTAGTCCAGCCCTGCACGCTGTACATTCTTATCATTAATCTCAAATCCGAGGGGGTGAATTAGGTGGAGTCTGCAGTCACAATTCACGCATAAACGCCCGATGGTCCCTGTATTTTGAGGGATATCAGGACACACTAATACGATATGAAATTGAGGTTCAGTCATGTGAAATTTCAGAAACAGGTTCATTTTCAGCATTGAGTTTAGATTCATCTTTGCGGAAAATAGTTGAGAGAATGAAAAGCCCTACGGCCACGCATATTGCGATATCTGCAACGTTAAATATGGGCCATTCAAACGATTTATAGTGTACAAAGAAAAAGTCGACGACTGCTGCGGGTTCGCGAAAAATACGATCGACGCTGTTTCCTAAAATCCCGGAGAGGAGAAGCCCCAGAGAGAGAAAACGTTCGGGACATTTTTCGGTCCATTTACGATAGAAGATAATTGCGCCGATGAACACGAATGCTGAAATGACCAACAACGCAATCCCTTGCCCTTGAAACTGACCAAATGCAGCGCCAAAGTTATAAGCAAGACGAAGATCAAAAATGCCTTCAATAATATCATAGCGTTGATTGGGCAGTTCGGGGAGAATGCGCACGGCTAACGTTTTAGAAACTTGATCGATGATGAACCCTACAATCGTGATGATTCCGATCCATTTGAGCAAGTTTTTTTCGCGAGGTGAACCGTGTTCAGCCCGCATGAAAAAAAGACGTATCTTTGCCAACATTAACGATTCTTTTCGTATTCGCTCGCACATTTGATACAACGAATGGCGTAAGGTTTTGCCATTAAACGTTCATCCGCGATGGCTTCGCCACACTCTTGACAGAATCCGTAATCGCCTGTCACTAAGCGTTCCATCGCTTCTTCGATGAGTTCGAGAACATCGCTACCTTCGCTCATACGACCCAATTCAACCTCATTTTGGAAGGTGTCGCCACCAATATCGGCCATGTGGGTTGACATCCCTAAGCGTTCGTTGCTACTATTGACTGTGGTATCGAGAATCTCGGTTTTATATACAGTGAACTGACCCAATACTTTTGCACGTTCTGCCATGAGTGCTTCATAAAACATTTTATCGCGACCTTTAAATTTTGCCGGATTTTTACGCATTGCCATACTTTTTTCTCCTAAGTAAATGTTTTCAATTTTGAATGAATGGGATGGGTGTCAAACCTATTATTATGACACTATAATCTAATCCAAAATTGGGAAAAAACAAGTCAAATCAAGATTAATTCGTTATTTTCTTAACATTTTGACATTAAATAATTAAAATAAACTAAACATGACACGGTTTAGATTAAAAAACGAGTGTAGGATTTCCAAAACCATCATAAACGATTGTTTTGATTTTTTCCCAACCTTTCTCGGTAGAATAATAGAGATTTTCCGCTGTATCTAACGCAAATTTTCCCCCTGCAAAATCGGCAACGGCGGGAGCAAAAGCGACCCAGTCGCCCCCTATTTTGAGTCGATCAAGATTATGCTGGGCGATAGATTCAAACGTATCTTTATAGCCACCGACGGGGCGTTGTGATGGACGCGCCTCATGGAAGCTTTTACACGCTTTGAGGGTGTGGCCCTGAAAGTCGATTTCCACTTCGGGCGAGATTCCGAGAATGGGCCCTGAGTCCATTTCGCCCCCCTTGCCCGTGTAGGCTTGGGCGATAATGACACTACTGCGCAAAGCATGGTGTCCTTTCAAAATGGCGGTTTCGATGGGCAACGTATGGAGTCCGGCGAGGTAGCGGACACCATTTTCTTCTTGGGTCAAGTCCCCGGGATGAATATTGAGGGTGGGGAAGTCTGCGGTGATATTGGTTAACGGGACAAAGCCCGCGAGGACAATAAAGTCGATAGCATAAGGGCGGATCATATCGCGCAGAGCATTCGTCCACATCTCGCGAATTTCGCGACCCCGTTCGCTCATTAACGACACCCGTGTTTCGCCGTGCATTTTATAAAATTCACGAATATCCAAGGCAACCCATGGCACATTGTAATGTGTGGCGATTTCTTCGGCTCTACTTTTGAGGGGAGCATCGGTCACGATCACGGCGGGAATCCATGTATTAAATCTTTGATGCGCCAATGACTCGAGTAATTTTTCGGCATTGGTGCCTGATCCGCTCATGAAGATGGCGGCACGTGGGGGCGTGTGCGAGAAGGAAAACGGGATAATAGTGGACATAATAGTGCCTTTTTTTCAGGTGATCGACGCTTCGTATTTTTACAATATAACTCCCTTTTGATGTAAAGTCAAGATACTTCATTCAAAAATTTTCATTTTTAACCCTTTTTTTTATTTTTGTGATTCATAGACTTTATTTAAATTTTTTCATATTTTTTTATTTTCGTGTTTAATTTTTGGGAAAGTGTGATATATAATAAAGCGTTATGATTTTTTTCATTCGTTCAATTGGGTACAAAAAAACGTTCGTTATTTTTCCGCCAAAAATAAAA
Source organism: uncultured Victivallales bacterium (assembly GCA_964542845.1). Classification (GTDB taxonomy): domain Bacteria; phylum Verrucomicrobiota; class Lentisphaeria; order Victivallales; family CAZIVM01; genus CAZIVM01. Next base: position 562 of record CAZIVM010000002.1, on the reverse strand, counting down.
AACGATAATTTTTATATTTTTGGCTTGAAAAAATTCATATATGTGTTATATTAGTGTTAGAAAGTCAACCAAAAAGTGGTTGAAAAATAACGAACGTTAAAACTAACCTGGAGTAATTCGTATGAAAAACTTACCGATTTCTTGTTGGACAAAGTGGGCCGTCGCCTGTTTTGTATCGTGTTTTATTTTCACCGCTACCGCTGATGTGGATACCACCATTCGAATTGTGCCACATGCAACGGACTCTGTTCAAAATGGGACAACGCTTACCAATGCGATTACCACTCAATCAACGGCGGGGGGCGGAGTTATCTATTTGGGTAGTGGCACCTTTAATGGCAACTTTGAAATCAAAGATGGCGTTAAAATCTACGGTGGATTCACTGGCGATTCTACACGTTGGGATCATGAAACCTCCACCCGCGATAGCAAACTCACCATCTGTGATGGTAGCAATGCTGTAAATGCAAACTATGCCTCTGTCTTCTATGCGACGGCGGAAATTAGCGATACGGCAATTTTGGATGGACTCACCGTTCAAAATGGAAGTGGCTCTATAGAC
>CAZIVM010000001.1:0-54523 GCA_964542845.1 uncultured Victivallales bacterium | reverse complement strand
TGATAAGACAAATAAAGATTTTGTTAATCATAAAAAATATCCCTGTTTTTTCCCATATCAAATATTAATAATAAAAAGAAGAGCGTGAGATAAAGAAGAAGGGAGGAGGTTAATGCTTTAGGATTTTGGTTATCGTAAAGCATTAACTGTAAGGAGTTTAAATTTATTTTTATTTATGGGAGAGTGTGGTGTGGAGTTTGTACGCTTGTTGTTTGGCGTGTTCGATGGCGCGGACAATTAAGGATTGGCCTGTCGCTGCATCTCCACACACAAAAATCTTGCGTGCAATATCTTCAACTAATGCTCCACGTTCTGTGCGTTGTACATCTAACTCCGTGGTAATCCCATCCGTAGGTACGCCTAAGAAGCCCATCGCTAAAAAGACGTAGTCGGCAGAGATGATGCGTGAGGCGTCGGGTTTCTCCGTGAATTTGACTGGACGCCCCAAAGGATCAATTTCCCAATCGACATCCACCACTTCAATCCCTGTCACTTTTCCTTTGTCGCCCACAAACGCTTTGGTTAAAATCGACCAATGGCGTTCGCCTCCCTCTTTATGACTTGAGGAGGTACGCAACAAGTAGGGCCAGTTCGGCCAAGGCGTTGAAGCGGACTGTTCAATAGGAGGCATGGGCATAATCTCAATTTGTGTCACATTTTTTGCCCCCTGACGAATCGAGGTTCCGACACAGTCGCTTCCCGTATCACCGCCCCCAATAACGACCACGTTTTTATCTTTCACATTAATTGTTTTACGCACTTCTTTAGTGAGATACTTGTTTTGTCCGCCCAAGAAATCGAGCGCAACGTGAATATTGCGAAGTTCGCGCCCAGGGACATTTAAATCGCGCGGAATCGGGGTTCCAATGGCAACAGCGATTGCATCGTAGCGTCGGTTCAAGTAGTCGGCAGAGACATCTTTGCCCACTTCAGTCTCATAAACGAATTTGACCCCCATCGACTCCATCACTTTAATGCGTCGATCAATAATTCCCTTCTCAAGCTTGAAGTTCGGGATGCCATAACGGAGTAATCCCCCCGCCGCCTTTTCGCGTTCATAGACCGTAACTTTATACCCCAAGCAAGAAAGCGTATGCGCCATTGCTAAGCCTGCTGGACCTGCTCCAATCACAGCGATTTTCTTGTCGATCACAGGCGTATCGGGCGATTTCGGGTTGACCCAACCTTTTTCAAAGGCGGTCTCGATAATTTGTTTTTCAATCTGACGAATCATGACGGGTTGACCATTGAGTCCGCCCACGCATGAGCCCTCGCACAAAGCGGGGCAAACACGGCTTGTAAACTCAGGGAAACAGCTCGTTTCGGAAAGAATCGCATAGGCGGTTTGATAGTCGCCCTTAGAGACCGCAAAGTTCATTTCGGGAATCACGTTGTGCAAAGGGCATCCGCAGCCGTGACAAAAGGGGAGTCCGCATTGACCGCAACGGTCGGCTTGAGCCGCCATCTCTTCGTGAGAGAAGGGGCGTTCGACTTCTTTATAATCTTGAACACGTTCATCTTTAGGACGATAAACATTTTGTATACGTTGTGCTTTTGACATAATATTACCTCGTTAGTTGGATACTTTTGTACGGTTGACAGCTTGCATATCGTCTTGACGCATGCGACCCAGCGCAGCACGATATTCGACGGGGAACACCTTCACAAATTTATGACGTTCATTTTCCCAGTTATCAAGGATCCGCGCCGCTTTAGGACTTTGTGTGTATGAAAGATGACGTCGTAAAAGCGTCAGCAACTCGTGATCATCGTCAGAGTGTGGCTCGACAATTTCGAGGTCGATCGTATCAATATTACAACGCAAATCGAAATCTTCGTCCTCATCATAGACATAAGCGATACCGCCCGTCATTCCCGCGCCGAAGTTGTTGCCTGTTTGACCCAACACTACAATGCGTCCGCCAGTCATATATTCGCAACCGTGATCGCCTACCCCTTCAACCACTGCCGTAATCCCACTGTTACGCACTGCAAAACGTTCGCCCGCTAAACCGTTCAAGAAAATCTCTCCTGAGGTAGCCCCATAACCAATTACGTTACCCGCGATGACGTTTTCTTCAGGCTTAAATTGCGCATTCTTAGGTGCACGAACAATGATTTTTCCGCCAGACAAACCTTTTCCAATAAAGTCGTTCGCCTCACCTTCGAGATCAAACGTAATCCCTTGCGCTAAAAAGGCACCAAAACTCTGCCCCGCGCAACCTGTAAACTTTACAGTAATGGTATGATTGGGGAGTCCTGCCGCGCCATGACGGAAAGCAACTTCACCTGAAAGGCCTGTCCCTACTGCACGATCTTCATTTGCAATCGTACGCGTCAGGGTCACGGCGCTAGGTTGATCTAAGTAAGGGAGAAGTTCGGGGAGAAGTTCGCGACGGTCATAGCTTTTTGCAACATCGTCGTAAACCGTGGTTTCATAGCGCACTTTACCCGAAGTGACAGGGGTAAGAATCTTAGAGAAATCAAGATTTTTGGTTTTATAGAAGTCGATCGCTTGATTAACACGAAGTAAATCCGCACGCCCCACGGCATCATCAATTGAGCGGAGTCCTAACATCGCCAAATATTCGCGTGTTTCTTCTGCAATAAAGCGGAGAAAATTAATAATATACTCGGGCTTACCTGCAAAACGTTTGCGAAGTTCGGGATCTTGCGTAGCGACACCCACTGGACATGAGTTTTCATGACATTTACGCATAATGATACATCCTAAACATACCAAAATATTCGTCGCAAAACCGAACTCCTCAGCCCCTAACAACGCCCCAATAATAATATCACGACCTGTTTTAAGCTGACCATCCACTTGAAGGCGAACATGCGAACGCAAATTATTTTTAACAAGGGTTTGTTGCGCCTCAGCTAAACCGAGTTCCCAAGGTAAACCTGCGTGTTTAATACTGGTTAAAGGCGAAGCCCCTGTGCCGCCATCGTGTCCACTAATCAACACCACATCGGAGTGCGCTTTGGCAACCCCAGCAGCAATCGTACCGACCCCCACTTCTGAAACCAATTTAACCGAAATACGCGCTTCAGGATTCGCATTGCGTAAGTCATAAATCAACTGAGATAAATCTTCAATCGAATAAATATCGTGGTGGGGAGGCGGTGAAATCAAAGTAACATTCGGCATGGAGTGTCGCAACTTCGCCACAAATTCATTCACTTTGTGTCCGGGAAGCTGACCGCCCTCACCCGGTTTTGCACCTTGCGCCATTTTGATTTGTATCTCTTTGCCATGACGTAAGTAATCAATCGTTACCCCAAAACGACCACTGGCAATTTGTTTGATCGCACTGGCACGATTTTCGCCGTTAGGACCTGGGGTATAACGTGCGGTATCTTCCCCACCCTCACCCGTGTTACTCATCGCGCCAATTTTGTTCATCGCCACCGCAATCGCTTCGTGCGCCTCAGGACTCAATGAACCTAATGACATCGCGCCCGAAACAAAACGTTTGAGAATAGAATCGACACTTTCAACTTCGTCTAATGGGATCGATTGACCAACAGGAGCAAACTCGAAAAGTCCACGAAGCGTACAAAGATGTTTTTCTTGATTATTGATTAAAGAGGCGTATTCATCGTATTTCGCACGGTTGTTTTCCATGACGGCTTGACGAAATACAGAGAGTGATTGAGGGGTCCATAAATGGTGTTCTCCCTCTTCACGATACACATAATTACCGCCGACAGGGAGTAAGGGTTGAGTCGATGTCGCGGAGTTATAACGACGACGCGCCTCTTCCGCAATCTCCGCAATTCCAATCCCGCCAATACGACTTGCCGTTCCTGTAAAATATCGATTCACAAGATTTTCATCCAACCCAACCGCCTCGAAAGCTTGTCCGCCACGATAACTGCGTAAGGTTGAAATTCCCATCTTTGACATCACTTTGAGTAAACCTTTGTCGACCGCCTTAATATAGTTGCTAACCGCAGTAATGCGATCACGCTTAATCGTCCCTTCCGTCACCGATGCAGAGACGGTCTCAAGCGCAAGGTAAGGACAAATCGCCGTTGCACCGTACCCTAAAAGTAGCGCATAGTGCATCACTTCGCGCACTTCCCCAGAGGCCACAATAATGCCCACTTCGGGGCGAAGTCCTGCCGCACTCAAGGCACGATTGACCGCCACAGAAGCCAATAAAGAAGGAATAGGCGCACAATTGGGAGAAAGATTTTCATCACTTAAAATCAAGATACGATACCCACTTTTCACAGCGGCCACCGCCTCAATTCCTAAGCTATCAAGGGCATATTCCATCGCCATTGCATTTTCATTGACAGGAAATTCCATACGCAAAGTGGTGGTTTTGAATGCCTCATTTTTAAGTTCGCATAAGTGAGTTAATTCATCGTAAGTGAGAATAGGTCGATCCAATTTAATAATACGCGCATGATCAGGGGTTTCATCCAAAATATTCCCACGGTTCCCAATATAAGTGGTTAAACTCATCACCAACTCCTCGCGAATGGGGTCGATAGGTGGATTGGTCACCTGAGCAAACAACTGTTTAAAGTAGTTAAAAAGCAGCTGAGGTTTATCAGAAAGAATCGCAAGCGCCGCATCATTTCCCATCGAACCGACGGGTTCTTGTCCGTGTTTCGACATCGGTTTAATAATGGTGGAGACATCTTCACGCGTATAACCAAAAATGCGTTGACGCGTACGAAGATTTTCAGGAACTTCTGGCGCAGTAATCGCACTAAATAAACCGTGAACATTCATGCGGTTTTCAGCACACCAACGACGATAGGGTTGACGACGTGCCACACTCTTTTTTACCTCATCATCGAGTAATAAACGATGATTTTGAAGATCACATAAAATAATCTCACCCGGTTTTAAACGACCTTTTTTAACCACATCTTCTACAGGAAAATCAATGACACCCGTTTCAGAAGCCAACACAAAAATACCATCCTTTGTTAAGGTATAACGTGCGGGACGCAATCCATTTCTATCCAACATTGCACCAACATTTATTCCGTCAGTAAATCCCACCGCGGCAGGGCCATCCCATGGCTCCATCAATGCTGAATGATATTCAAAGAAGGCGCGAACATCACGACTCAAATGATATTTTTTCCCCCAAGCTTGAGGCATCATCATCAACATTGCGTGTTCAATACTGCGCCCACCTTGCACTAAAAGTTCAAACATATTATCTAAAGATGCGGAGTCACTTTGATTGGGCGTTACCACAGGAAAAATCTTTGAAATATCGTCACCAAACAATGGCGACGCTAAAAAAGCTTCTTTCGCACGAATTTGATTTAAGTTCCCACGTAAAGTATTAATTTCACCATTGTGTGCTAAGAAACGAAACGGGTGCGCCAACTGCCAGGTTGGGAAAGTATTGGTACTATAACGTTGATGGACAAGGGCAATAGCGGTTTTGAAATTTTCGTGTGACAAATCGGGATAAAACAACTCTAATTGATGGGCAAGGAGGAGTCCTTTATACACAATCGTGCGATTCGACATACTACAAATGTAAACGGAAGGAATGGTGTTTTCAATGATACGACGAATCACATACAGTTTGCGACCGAACGATTCGGGGGAGGTGAAACTTGAACCACTTATGAAAACTTGTTGAATTGTAGGACAAGTGGCTTGTGCGGCTTGCCCGATATGTTCTTGATGATGCGGAACATCGCGCCATGAAATCACTTCGCAACCTTCAGCTTCAATCATCGATTCAATTTGTTTTTGTGTCTGAGTATCGCAACCAAAAATCATCCCGACACCATAGAAACCAAATTCTGGCAAACTCATTTTCAAAGTTTGCATAAAATAGTCGTGTGGGATTGTTAAGAGAAGCCCCGCGCCATCGCCCGTATTGGGATCGCTACCGACCGCACCACGGTGGGCAAGACGTTTAAGGATTGTTAATCCGAGATCAACGACGCGATGACTCGGTTCGTTAGCGAGATCTGCAGCGAGACCGACACCGCAAGCATCATGTTCATTCTGGTAATTGTAGAGTCCCTGCGCATCGGGCAAGGGAGAGATAGGATGTTGGAAAGACATTTTAAGCTCCTTATGATAGATTGAGTTCCTATTGAATTTATAGATGTAAAATTACACACGCTTATAAATAGCAAAAAGCGTGCCAACTCTCATATCAAAGGATTTGAAGGAGAAAAGGAATCATAAAGCGATTTTTAATTTTACAAAATTGTAAAAGATATTATCAAGATTTTACAAAATTGTAAAAAGATATTTCTATACTCAATCCGCCAAAAAAGAAGATTTACGCACAAAAAGAGCTGTTTTAAAAAGTTGGCACGCTTTTTGCTTATTAAGTTGGCATCAACCCATAACCCTTACTCATTGGAGAAGAAAAAATGAGCAATACCAATTCTTGTTGTGCATGCAGTGTCGATGCCGATCTCGACATCAAAAACCTTTCATTCTATGCGGAAGATGTCTTTGGTCCCGAAATGATGCGTCAGTATCTCGCCAAAGCCACCGCAGAAAAACTCATCAGCACCATCAATGACGGCGCGCCTCTTGATCCCGCCATCGCTGGCGATGTGGCTCACGCCATGAAACGTTGGGCCTTAGATCGTGGCGCAACCCACTTTACCCATTGGTTCCAACCGCTCACAGGTGGCACTGCTGAAAAACACGATGCATTTCTTGAACCTGTCGATAACAACAAAGCACTCCACGTTTTCTCTGGGAAAAATCTTATCGTGGGCGAACCCGATGCTTCCAGCTTCCCCTCAGGCGGACTCCGTTGCACATTCGAAGCGCGCGGCTACACCGCATGGGATCCAACCTCTCCTGCATTTATCAAACGTCATGATAACGGCGCCACACTTTGTATTCCTACAGCGTTCTGCTCATACACCGGCGAAGTTTTAGATAAAAAAACACCTTTACTCCGTTCGATTCAATCGCTCAAAAAATCTGTGATTCGCTTAATGAACTGTTTTGATTTACCTGAATCTCCTTTCACTGTAACTTTAGGGGCTGAACAAGAATATTTCTTAATCGATAAAAAGTTCTACTTAGAGCGTCCTGACCTCATCCAAACCGGTCGCACACTCTTCGGTGCAGCACCTGCAAAACATCAACAATTAGAAGATCACTATTTTGGTTCTATTCGTACTCGCGTATTAAACTTTATGAATGAAGTTGAGCATACACTTTGGAAATTAGGAATTCCTGCCAAAACACGTCACAATGAAGTGGCTCCTGCTCAGTTCGAACTTGCACCAATGTTTGAAAATGCAAACTTAGCGGTCGACCACAACATGATTGTGATGGAAGTTTTACGCACTGTTGCCGATAAACACGGCATGGTTTGTTTACTCCATGAAAAACCCTTTGCAGGCGTCAATGGTTCAGGGAAACACCATAACTGGTCGATGAACTACGGCACATTGAACCTCCTCAATCCAGGAAATGATCCCCACCAAAACGCAATCTTCTTAACCGTTTTAACCTCTATCATTAAAGCGATTGATGAACACAGCGATATTCTCCGCAGTGCCGTTGCAACAGCTGGAAACGATCACCGTTTAGGGGCAAACGAAGCACCTCCTGCCATTATTTCAATGTTCCTTGGAGATCAACTTAACGATATTATCGAACAGCTTGAAAAAGGCCCTGCCACACGCAGTCGCCGTCCAAGCTCCATGCGAATTGGGGTCGACACACTCCCCGCACTCCCACAAGATGCAACCGACCGTAACCGCACAAGTCCATTTGCATTCACAGGGAACAAGTTTGAATTCCGCGCACCAGGTTCAAGCCAATCATGTGCAGGTTCATTAACCGCACTCAACACGATTGTTGCGGAGTCGATGAACGAACTTGCAGAAAAAATTGAAGCGTTTGATCCCAAAAAATTCAATGAATCACTCCAAGCCCTCTTAGGCAAAGAGATTAAAGCACACAAACGTGTCATCTTCAATGGCGACAACTACTCCGCCGAGTGGCGTGCAGAAGCTAAAAAACGCGGTTTACTCAACAAAGAAAACACCCCAAGTGCACTTTCTATCTTAAATTCTGAGAAAAACATTGAACTTTTTAGCAAACATGGCGTCTTTAATTCTAAAGAATTACACTCGCGCACAGAAGTCTTCGTTGAAGGATACGAACGTCGTGTTCGTATCGAAGGAGAAGTCGCGCTTGAGATGGCAAAAACCATGATCTCTCCCGCTGTAAAATCAGCGTTTAGTGAATGCGTCACCCCATTAATTCAAGCGCAAGAGTTAGGGTTACGTGGCGGAATTGCATCCCTTAAAGCCGATGCAGAAACCCTCGGAACTGCACTTGATAAACTCACTAAAGCTTGCATAAAACTCGAAAAAGCACTCGCGGATGACCACGAAGAAATTCTCCCTGCGCTCACCGAAATGCGTACGATTGTAGACGCTGTCGAAGGAATTGTGCCTGATAATCTCTGGCCGCTTCCTAAATATCGCGACATGCTCTTCATCTACTAAGAGGTTACACCATGTCAGACGCTCTCAAACACGAATGCGCGGTGGCGTTGATCAAACTCCGACAGCGCCCCGAATACTATCTCCAAAAGTATGGAACCCCTTTCTACGGGTTCCAGAAATTGACGTTATTACTTGAAAAACAACATAATCGAGGACAGGATGGCGCCGGTATGGCCGCTATCCGTTTCAATCCAGAGATAGGAGTGCCCGCATTCCAACTGGAGCGTTCTATACGAAATCTTCCCCTCGCCGACTTGGTTGAACGAATTGGGCCTTCTCTCTCCGTTAGCTCACATTCTAAATCCCCTTTCGGCGGGGATCTTTTTTTAGGACACCTTCGTTATGCAACTTACGGATCACGCGATATTGAAGCCTGTCAGCCCCAAATCCATGAAAGCCCTTGCTTGAATCGCACCTTAATGCTTGCAGGTAACTTTAACTTAACTAATGCGCAACATGTTCTTCATAAATTAACCGCATCAGGACACCATGTGCATAACTTGCGCGATAGTTCCCTCGTCCTCCAATGGATTTCACACTGTCTTGAACATAAGCGTAACGCCTATCAAAGTCAGTGCGACTTTGCCGAAATTTTACAGAGCGGACTCGAAGAGATGGATGGCGCGTATACTTTCTGCGGGGCAACAGGTAATGGTGAAGCGTTTGCCATACGCGACCCTGCTGGAATCCGCCCTGGTTACTTTTACTTTGATGATGAAGTGGTGGTGGTCGCGTCTGAACGCGCCCCAATTCAAACCGTTTTTGATCGCACATCGGCAGAAGTGATGGAACTCCCCCCCGGCAAAGCGTTAATTATGACCCAAGATAATCAAGTTGAAATCAAAGATTGTCTTTCCTCAAAACCTCACCGCAAATGCGTCTTTGAACGGATCTATTTTTCACGCGGAAATGATGCCGACATTCACCAAGAACGTAAAGCGTTAGGTGCCGCGCTTATTCCAGCGATTTCAGAAGCGGTACAACACGATTTTGAAAACACATTTTTCTCTTATATTCCTAATACCGCACAAATTTGTTTTCATGGGTTGTTACAAACCCTTATTAAGAAGTGTCCTCAAGAGCTTCGATTTGGTCAAATCGCCATTAAAGATGCAAAGTTCCGTACGTTCATCTCTGATGAAACAGTGCGAAAAGATCTTGCGATGCACGTCTATGATGTCACTTATGGTCTCGTGCGTCCAGGAGCCGATAACCTCGTGGTGATCGACGACTCCATTGTACGCGGAAACACCATGAAACGGGCCATCTTACCCATGTTAGATCGACTCAACCCTAAACGCATTGTCATTGCCTCATCCGCCCCCCCCATTCGTTACCCCGACTGTTACGGCATCGACATGGGAAGCATGCGCGAACTGATCGCTTTTGAAGCGTTGGTTGACCTACTCAAAAAACACAACAAAATGGAAGTATTAGAGCAAGCGTACAACGAAGCGAAGCGTCAACTCTCTTCTCCACATAAACCAATGACTAACTGCGTCACCCCTATCTACGACGAATTCTCGGAAGCTGAACTCATTCAAGCGATCACAGACCGTCTCCGTCCTGAAGGATTGCGCGCAGAACTCGTGGTCATTTTCCAAACCGAAAAATCACTTCACGAATCGTGTCCGAACCACTCGGGTGACTGGTATTTTACGGGGAATTACCCCACCTCAGGCGGTTATCGTGTGGTGAACCAAGCCCTTGTCAATTACTACGAAAATAATCATACCAGAGCCTATCAATAACAGTAAGGAGTTATCATGTACTCATGGCAGAAAAAAACCAAACAGAAAGCGTTTCTCGCGCTCGCCAATGGCGAAATATTCCACGGATATACTTGTGGAGCCCCTATCGATCAAGTCGGTGAAGTGGTGTTCAACACAGGAATGAGTGGCTACCAAGAGATTATTAGCGACCCCTCTTACACCGGACAAATTGTGACATTCACAGTCCCAGAACTCGGCAACTATGGGTGCAATGCGTCTGCCATGGAATCGGATAAACCCCGACTCTCTGGTATTGTCCTTCACGAAATGAATCCTCCCTCAAACTTCACATCTGAAATCAGTCTTGAAGATTTTCTTAAAACCAACAACATTCCTGCTCTTGCAGGGGTAGATACACGCCGTCTCACTCTTTCTTTACGCGCGCATGGGAATCAAAAAGCCTATTTGCACTGTTCAGAGACCCCTATCACCGAAGCCGAAGCGATTGCCAAAGCACAAGCATGGGAAGGGCTTGATGGACAAGATTATGCAACCAAAGTCACCATCGACAAACCTTTCGAATGGAACACCGAAGGCGAATATCACCTTGTCGCGATTGATTTCGGGATTAAATATAACATTCTCCGACTCCTCGCGGATGCGGGATTCCGTGTCACCGTTGTTCCCGCCAAAACCACTGCTGAAGAGATTTTGAAATATAACTCAGATGGTGTTTTTCTTTCAAACGGCCCTGCAGACCCCTCCGCTGTCACTTATGCCATCGACACCATCAAAGCATTATTAGGCAAAAAGCCCATGATGGGAATTTGTTTAGGACACCAACTCCTCTCAATCGCTTGTGGCGCAGAGTGTGTTCGCCTTAAATTCGGACACCACGGTTGTAACCATCCTGTGAAAAACTTAAAAACTGGCGATATTGAAATTACGAGTCAGAACCACAACTTTGCCATTACGCAAAACAACTTGCCCGAATGTTTAGAAGTGACGCACATCAACCTCAATGACCAAACCGTTGAAGGGGTTCGTCACCGCACACAAAAAGCATTCTCTGTGCAATACCATCCAGAGTCAGCCCCCGGCCCTCACGACTCACGCTACCTCTTCGACGAATTTGTTCAACTCATTCAACAATAAGGAATCACAACGATGCCAAAACGTACTGATATTCAAAAAATTATGTTAATCGGGTCTGGCCCGATTGTAATCGGTCAAGGGTGCGAATTCGACTACTCTGGAACACAAGCGTGTAAAGTTCTTCGTAAAGAAGGTTACGAAATCGTCTTGGTGAACAGCAACCCTGCAACCATTATGACCGACCCCGAGTTTGCAGATCGCACCTATATTGAACCTCTTACCGCTGATATTCTCCACGAAATTATCCGTCGCGAACGCCCCGATGCAGTCTTACCCACCTTAGGGGGTCAAACCGCATTGAACCTTGCCATGGAACTTTATGATCGTGGGATTTTAGATCGTTATCAAGTGGAACTCATCGGTGCTGATGCAGTTGCCATTAATAAAGCTGAAGATCGTCAACTTTTCAAACAAACCATGCAAACCATTGGTCTCGATCTTCCACAATCAGGAACCGCTCATACGCTCGATGAAGCCCGTGCCGTTGCTGAAACTATTGGACGTTGGCCACTCATCATCCGCCCCGGATTTACTTTAGGGGGTAGCGGAGGCGGAATTGCCTACAATCCTGAAGAGTTCGACAAAATTGTCAAAGGCGGTCTTAAAGCGAGCCCGACCTCCGAAGTGTTAATCGAAGAATCACTTTTGGGATGGAAAGAATACGAAATGGAAGTGATCTGCGATAAACGTGGAAACTCTGTCATTGTCTGTTCGATTGAAAACGTAGATCCCATGGGAATCCATACAGGTGACTCCATCACAGTGGCCCCCATTCAAACGCTTAACGATCAAGAATACCAAAGCATGCGTGATGATAGCTTAAAAGTGATGCGCGCGATTGGAATTTCAACTGGGGGCTCAAACGTTCAATGGGCGATTGATCCTCAAACAGGACGTCGCATTATCATCGAAATGAATCCACGTGTATCGCGTTCATCAGCGCTCGCATCGAAAGCGACAGGGTTCCCTATCGCTAAAATTGCCGCATTGCTTGCAGTGGGTTACACCTTAGATGAACTCATTAATGATATTACGGGAACAACCCCTTGTTGTTTCGAACCCTCCTTAGATTATGTGGTCACTAAAATCCCACGTTTTGCCTTTGAAAAATTCCCGTTAGCATCCGACACCCTCGGCACACAAATGAAATCTGTGGGCGAAGCGATGTCGATTGGGCGTACGTTCAAACAGTCGTTTCAAAAAGCATTACGCTCGCTTGAAACAGGGCGTTTTGGATTTGGCGCAGATGGTAAAGATGGCCCCTACGAAAGCTTAACCGAAGCGGAACTTGATGCAGAACTTGAACGCCGTCATGCCAACCGAGTCTTTTGTCTTCGCGTAGCATTCAAACGCGGTTATAGTGTTGAAAAACTCTATCAAATCACCGCGATTGATCCTTACTTCCTTCGTCATTTAGAAGAACTTGTGGCGTTTGAAAATGCACTTGAAGCAATTGGCACACTTGAGAATCTTTGTAAAGATATGGAGATGTTCAGAGCGGCTAAAGCGTTGGGTTACTCTGATCGTCAAATCGCTTTCATTCTCAAGACTGACGAAGAGAAAGTGCGTGCGGCCCGTTATGCGGAAAAACTTCTCCCCATCTTTGGTGTCGTGGATACCTGCGCTGGAGAATTTGAAGCCCGTACACCTTACTACTACTCGACTTACGGCGAACATACAGACCCCGTGCGTGTCAGCCATAAAAAAACCATTATGGTTCTCGGTGGCGGACCCAATCGTATCGGACAAGGGATTGAGTTTGACTACTGTTGTGTTCACGCGACCTTAGCGCTCCGTAAAGCGGGCTACGAGGTGATCATGGTGAATAGTAACCCTGAAACCGTCTCAACCGACTACGACAGCAGTGACAAACTCTATTTTGAACCCCTCACCCTTGAAGATGTCATGCACATCTATGAGCGTGAAAACTGCAGTGGTGTCATTGTCCAATTTGGCGGTCAAACCCCACTCAACCTTGCGCAACAACTCAAAAAAGCGGGCGCCAATATTATCGGGACAAGTCCTGAAGATATCGATGCTGCCGAAGATCGCGACTTCTTCAAACAACTCGCGCACCGCTTAGGCATCGAACAGCCCCCGAACGGAATTGCAATGAACGAAGCCGAAGCGTTGGAAATTGCCAATCGCATTGGTTATCCCGTGTTGATTCGCCCCTCATTTGTCTTGGGTGGACGAGGGATGATTATTGTTTATAACGAAACACAGTTGAACCGTTATGTCGGTGAAGCGCAAGCCATTTCACCCGGGAAACCTATTTTGGTCGATCGCTTCTTAGAAGATGCGCTTGAATTAGATGTCGACTGTATTTCAGATGGCGAAACCTCCGTGATTGGCGCGATTATGGAACACGTTGAAGCGGCAGGGATTCACTCAGGCGACTCCGCCGCAATGATTCCACCGATGAGTCTCTCACAAAGTGTTCAAGATCGCATCCGCAAGCATACACTTGATTTAGCACGCGAACTTCATGTTTGTGGCTTAATGAATGTCCAATTCGCCGTTCGTGGCGAAACGATTTATATCCTTGAAGTCAACCCGCGCGCCTCACGGACCATTCCATTTGTAAGTAAAGCCATTGGGGTTCCTTTGGCAGGATATGCAGCGCGTTGTATGGCGGGCGAAAAATTAGTCGACATCGGATTCACAGAAGAAGTTAAAATTCCATACACTGTTGTTAAAGAAGCGGTCTTCCCCTTCATCAAGTTCGCAGGCGTAGACGTCTTGCTCGGACCTGAAATGAAATCGACAGGTGAAGTCATGTCCATCGACTACCTCCACGGCATGGCTTATCTCAAATCACAAATTGCAGCTCATAACCGTATCCCAACCTCAGGCGGTATTTTCTTATCCCTAAGAGATGAAGATAAAGAAGAGGCGATTCCTCGTGTTCGCGCGCTCCAAAAATTAGGTTTCCAAATCTACGCAACCCGTGGCACATCGACACTTCTCTATGATGCAGGAATTCCAGCGCATGCGGTCTACAAAATCTCACGCGGACGTCCGAATTTGATCGACCTCTTAAACGAGAAAAAAGTCCAATGGATTGTCAATTCATCAGAGAATGGACTCGAAGCGTTGGCTGACGAAATTCAAATGCGTTCACATGCGGTCTTAACAGGGATTCCAATTACGACCACATTGTCGGGATTCCAAGCGGCAGTGGATGGCGTACTGGAACAAGCAGAGTTTGGTCGCTTTGAAGTGTGCAGTTTGCAAGAATATCATCAACACGTCTTGCGTCAACACACCCCACTTCGTCCTAAAATCTCAATTAAATAACTCATCACACTTGAAAGTTTCGCAAATCGTATTAAATTAATACTAAACAAACCCCAAGGAAAAAATATGCCCCGTACATTAGAAACCGAAATACTTGTTTTGCAAGAGATTAGTACAGCGATTTTGCATCGTCAAAACGCGGAAGCTCTGCTCAACGATATTCTCGAAATTCTGAATAAACGAATGGGGATGATTCGCGGAACTTTCACTCTACTTCACGATAACATTTTTCGTATCGAAGCCTCTCACGGACTCGAAACCACTGAAAAACGTTTGGGGTTCTACCATTATGGCGAAGGGATTACAGGACGCGTGGGCGAGACAGGGAAAGCAGAAGTCGTTCCTGACATTACTAAAGACTCACGCTTTTTGAATCGTACGCAAAGTCGAAAAAACAAAACGAACGAAAAAACAGCGTTTATTTGTGTCCCTGTGCTCCACGCGGAACAAGTGGTTGGAACCTTGAGTATCGACCGCCCTGTCACAGAAAACACCGATCTTAATCGCGATTTATCGTTACTTCAAATTATTAGTAATATTACAGCAGAAGCGGTCGCGGTGTTACACAAAGAGCGCGAAGAACGCGAAAAACTCCTCAAAGGAAACTTGGAGCTACGAAAGATGCTCACGGAGAACCCCGGAGAGATGATTGGGAATTGTCATAACATGAAAAATGTATACAAGCTCATTCGTCAAGTAGCGCCGAGTGATGCAACAGTGCTCATTCGTGGAAGTTCGGGAACGGGAAAAGAGTTAGTCGCACGGGCGATTGTCAATTTGAGTCAACGCAATGATAAACCGTTTGTCGCATTAAACTGTGCAGCCCTCCCCGAAAACCTTGTAGAAAGTGAGCTTTTCGGACATGAAAAAGGGGCGTTTACAGGCGCGGTGACTCGTCGTATTGGTCGAGCAGAAGAGGCGAATGGCGGGACGCTGTTTCTAGATGAAATTGGCGACTTAACACTTCAAACACAAGTCAAACTCTTGCGTTTTCTGCAAGAGCGAACCTTTTCACGGGTCGGCAGTAATACAGAACTCAAATCGAATGTACGATTTCTTGCGGCTACAAGTCGGAATCTCGAAGAACTCATGGAGAAAAAACTCTTTCGTGAGGACTTATATTACCGCTTAAATATTTTTCCAGTTGTCGTGCCAGATCTCTCTAAACGACGCTCCGATATTATTTTACTCGCCGAACACTTTATCCAAAAAGCCAACCTGCGCTACGATAAACATGTGAAGCGACTCTCCACCCCTGCCATTAACATGTTGATGTCGTATCACTGGCCAGGAAATGTACGCGAACTCGAAAACTGCATTGAACGCGCCGTTTTAACGTGTATTGATGATACCATTTATGGTTACAACCTCCCCCCTTCGTTGCAAACAGGCGAAGAGAGCGAAAATGAAACACATCCCTCAGGACAAGCTTCGTTTACCACGCTCGTCAATTCCTACCAACGTGAACTCATTGTGTCGGCACTCAAACGCAACAATGGGAACATGTCGGCAGCAGGTCGCGAACTCGATTTATCCCCACGTGTTATGCACTATAAGGTGCGTCATTTAGGAATTACCCCTGAGTGGTACAATATCGATTCTTAAATAAAAATTATTTAAAATAAAAAAAGAGTTATCACGCATCATGATAACTCTTTCTCTTTTTAAAGTACAAACGCTGCACTTTAAATATAGATTATGATTTTTTTTGCTGTGAAGCACGTTTGGCACGACGTTCGTCAACTTTGGCGCGATGGGTTGCAAGTTGTTGATCTTTCTCGGAACGACGTGCGGAAATCTCTTTATCTTTTTCAGCACGACGCGCGGTTGCTTTGGCAGTTTTTTCACTCCGACGTGCTTCGTCTTCAATCTTTGCAATTTTTGCATCTGCCTCGGCGCGACGCGCTACAATTTCTTTATCACGCTCCGCACGACGTGTTTGAATATTTTGATCAACCGTTGCACGTTTTTTGGCTAACTCTGCATCATTGAGTTTTCCATCTCCATCCGCATCAAATGAAAGATGAAATGCTTTACGTTCTTCAGGTGTTTTCTTATTTTTGGAGTCATTAGAATCCGCAGCAAAAATAGCACAAGGGGTCCATGCAAGCAAACAAGCGATAATCATTAATTTTTTCATAGTGTCAACCTTTCTTTTCAGATGTCGTTTTTTCATTTCTAAACTGTTTTATTTTGAGCTCATACTACAAAAAACGCAACAGTAAGAAAAAATCTACAACCGTTGACTCTTTTTCTCTAATTTATCAAGTTGCTCCATATATCGTGCACATTCATCTGCGGGAAGAAGTTCAATTTTTTCGCGCAACGCATCTATTAAAATAGAGAGTTCAGGCGAAAACTCCGAATCTTTTATCGCATGACGTAATTCTTTAAATTGAAGATTAATCAGTTTTTCAATATGAGACTGATCATCAGATATACGCACTAATGTGTATAATAACGAGAGTGTTCGTTTTACATCCATTTGCGCTTTGCGAAAATCATTGCGAACTCTAAAATACTGTGTGCGTCGTTGATAAATCGCAATTCCTGCCATAATATAAGTGGCGTTCAAAGGCGACATCATCAATAAATCTTCAGCATAATAAACGGCATTATTAATTGTTTTAAGTAATGCCTGATCGTCTTTACGAATGGGGAGATAAAGTGCAAATCGAATAAATTCAAGCTTGTACTTCGCAACGGTAGGATACGTTTTGATTAACGACTGAAGTAAAGTTAACGCATCCCCACGTTCATACCCCGTAACATCATGCAATCTCGGAAATTCACCTAAAACCGATGCCCGCAAATACAACGCTTCTTGATTTGCAGAATCTTTCTCTAAGATCGTATCCAGATATTGAAGCAACGCTTGCGCGTTCTGACGTTGCGTTTTTGTAAAGACATTGACCTCATCCGTTAGAAAAGACTTCTTTTCGCCGAGTTGATTGCGCTTCATATTTGCAACAATCAACTGAATTTCCGTATCAGGATTATGTTGATATTGACTTATCGCGTTTCCCCATATTTTTTCGGCATCTTCAGTTTTTCCTTGTTTAAACAAATTGAGTCCTAAAAAATTAATTTGAGAAAGACGAACAGCAAGCGGTGCGTCAATCTCTTTCCCAATGAGAATGGCATGACAAAGCGCACTCTCTGCGTCTTCATAGTGACCGAGCTGCATATAAATGGTAGACATCGCACTATAAGCCTCCATAATCTTCTGCTGACTCACTTGACGCAAGATTACAATCTCTTGATAATAAGGAAGTAATGTCTTTAACAACTCAACCGTTGTTGCAGAGGTAAACGCAGGATGAATTTCATAATTGCCATCTTGCGACATATTCCCCAATGTATGAAACAACTTTTGAAAAGTTAAATATGCAATACGACTATTTCGTTCGGATAAATTACGCTGTTCAAGCTCCTCTTTCAAGGCTCTGTTCACTCGGATATACCCCACATAAAATGCAGAAAAGGAGAGGCTTACAAGAATCACAGCTAAAAGCGATAAATAAGCAATGGCAGGTTTCCGCTTTGTCCATAAATAAAAACGTCTGAAAAGTGAAATAGAACGCGCATGAATCGGTTCATTATTCAAATAACGCTTCCAGTCGGCCGCAAACGATTCCATACTCTTATAACGATCCGCAGGTAAGAAGTGAAGACTCTTATTAATAATTGTAGCAAAATCTTTGTCGGAATCGCGCAAAGGGGGAAGCGCATTAGAACAAATCTGATCCACCAGTCGCCCCGGATTTGATTCCGTCATGATGGATCTCCCCACATATAACTCGTAAAGCGTGAGTCCTAAACTATACTGTTCAGACGCCACCGAAATATGATTCGATAAAAGTTGTTCAGGCGCCATATACGCTAAAGTGCCAGACTGTACCTGTGTCAGCAACGCACTTTTCCCGCCTTCTTCGAGCATTCGGGAGAGTCCAAAATCGGTCAATAACACATTTCCTTTTTCATCCAATAAAAGATTCGAAGGTTTAATATCACAATGCAAAATTCCATGCGAGTGTGCATAGGTGAGTGCTTGAGCGATTTGTAATGCAATATGGGCGATAATTTCGGTGCGTGTTTGATGCGGAAAACGTTCTTGCAAATCGACACGATTTAAGGGCGTCCCATGAATCAACTCCATCACCAAGTACGAGTACCTTTCATCGCTTCCAACCCCATAAATGGTTAAAATATTCGGATGTTGCAAACGCGCAAGCGTTTTACCCTCATTTAAAAATTTTGCGCGTAGAATTTCATCATCGCGCCACACCGACAGGAGTATTTTAATCGCCACATAACGATTAAGCGCCACATGATACGCTTTGTAAATCGACCCCATCCCTCCCTGTGCAATCTTCTCAACAATTTGGTATTCACCTAACTGCGCCCCAGCATCTAACGACTCTACCGTTGAAGGTGAGCCCGAGGCGGATGCGCGTTCAACAGAGATTAAACACGGAATTAAATCTTTCAAATCACGTTCATATTCAGGGTATTGTTGAATAAATTGATCAATATCCAGGGTAGGTTCAACGCGGTAACGCTCTAAAAAATCTTCAAGAATCGTATCTAAAGCGTCAATGGCATCTAAGGATTCATTTGTCTCGTTCATCCGTTGAACTCCGAAAATTCAATCAGAAGTTCTTGGAGTCGTTTTAACGCTCGAATATAACGAATACTTGCGGCTTTCGGTTCTATCTCCAAGACATTCGCACACTCCATATTGGTAAGCCCCTCAAAGTTTCGCATCTGTATCATTTCGCGATCTTGCACAGATAACGCCTCCATTGCGCCATGCAAGAGGGCATAACGATCCTGTTTGGCCACGCGCGTTAAGGGAGAACTTTTCGGATCTGCAAATAAATTCCACATATCGAAATCTTCATTTTCTTGCACCACTTGATCAGGATTGATCTCTTGATAAACATTGCGTTTCTTTGCGGCAAGATATTTACGTTCAAAATCTGTGATGGTTTGTAGGGCGACGCTGCGAAGTTTCACAAAGTAAGGAATCTCAGGGTATGCCACAAAATAAGGGATGCGTTTTGCACTCGCCATATAGACCTCTTGCACCATATCCTCAGCGGTCATACGGTGAAATAACATGCGCGACATCCGAGCTTGCACCAAACGGTGGAGTCGGGGGCGATGTTCTTCAAACAGCGTGGTAAATTCAAGGGATTGGCGTGTATCGTCGGGGAGCGTATTCATATTTATACAGATCACAGAGTGTTGAAGATAATGACGGCGGGTTAGGTTATTAAACGCAGAACATAATGAAAAACTACAACTCTTTTCAAGAATTGTGTAAAAGAGCTGTAAATTGACTGAAAAGAATATAACACCGCTTTCTTAAATTGTCAAGATTAAACTTTCAAAACCTAATCTTGATTTAGAAAAAATTTTAATTTTATAAACAAATCCTTCTTTTTTTAAGAAAAAATTGTGAAAAAAAGAGATCAAAGATACCTTTTTAATTTGCATATATCGAAATTCGATGTATATTGAATTATAAGGTATAAACATTTAAACATCAAATTGAGGAGTCGATTATGGCACGTAAAGCAGATCTTACCCATACAGCAACCGATGCAATTATTCTCAAACTTTTAAGCGAAAATCAAATGTATGGTTACGAAATTATTAAAAAAGTTGATGAACGCACGCAAGGCGCATTCCAATGGAAAGAAGGGACCCTTTATCCATGCTTGCATCGACTCGAAGCCGAAGGCTTAATCGAAAGTTTTTGGTCGACCGATACCCCCAAACCCCGCAAGTATTATGCCCTCACCCGTCAAGGAAAATCGGCAGTGACCGTGCGTGTTCATGCCGTTCAATCCGAACTCAACCACATTCACGCCCTTTTAGGATTCGGAACTTGTTAAAATGAATGCGACTCCATCTCATCCCTTTGATCAGCTGGCAGAATCGTGTACACGCGGTTTGGAAAGCGATGCACAACTTCATGCGGAAGTTTGCACCGAGATCCGTGCGCACTTAGACGATAAATGTACAGAGTTAGCCGAGATTTTCCCCGACGATCCAGCGCGTCAAATCGAAGAAACCTTGCAAGCGTGGGGTTCGCCCGATGAAATCAATGAGTCACTCACCCACGCCAACCTCAAGCGAATGAAACATCACGCTGTTTTAAGAAAAATTCAAAGGTATATTCTCTTTCTTCTTATTTTGGCGATCCCTTTTTGTTTTTTATTATTTACCCCATTGCTTAACACGGGAAGATTAGCCGTTCAAAAAATTCTTTTTGACCCTCCTCAAATATACCCAGAAATGCTTAATGCTACGCCTCTTTTACACGATTATGAATATTACGCAGAAAAATATGGTGATTTTCAAGCTCAACGCGCATGGTATAGCACGCATATTGTTTTTTGTGCGCTAAATAAATCCACGGATTCTAATGATTTGAATAACACATTAAACACTATTGCATGGGCGCAAAGCACCGATTCACAAAATGGATATTATCACTTTTTAAATGCGCTTTGTTATCAGTCGGACTCACAACGGTGTCGGACACAACCTTATCCCCATGTTGACTCCCTGCATCATGCCATAAGTCTCGCCCTCAATGCGCCGTACATTCAACCTTATTTATTTGATTATTTACAATATAAACAAAAAACAATTTACAGGGAATTTACGAACACATCCTTCCTAAAAGTTATAGTTCAGATTTCTTTTTTGATCAATTTATCCACACACAACCCTCTCAAACGGCTGCAACCTTACAAAAGAGAATGAACGAGCTCGAATTGGTGGTAACAACCAACAGTGTTATGCTATTTTTATCTGGGGTCATTGCCATTGGGGTGATGTTATTTCTATTATTCATACGCATTGCAACTGGGGTTTGGGGCGTTATTACACACACACAAAGAGTATTTCTCCCATGGCAAATTCAGCGAAAAATATGGGGGAGAGCCATTTTAATACTTATTGGGCTTTATATATTCAGGCTCATATTGCCACCCTATTTTATTCAAACATGGGGATGGTTTGACCTATGCGCTCAAGGCATCGTTTTCAGTGCAGGGATCTATTTTTACGGACGCCACCTTTATCAATGGCATTGTAGAAATTATCCCCACCAGAAAATAGGATTGAACTTCTTTCCTATTAACATATAATTACCTGTCACGCTCTCCTATATTATATATGTAGTTGCCATCACACTGCTTGTGAATTGTGTCAACATGTTTTATAACGCCCAACATAATCAAGCAGAAAATGATTATATTGAGGTTCGTTCCAATGAGATAAGCACGCAAATTCAAGAAGTTCTTAAGCAAATGACTCGCGGTGAAGAAATCTTGCAATGACAGAGGTCTCGGAGGGATTAAATTGGTGTAAGTTACGGCGGAGTCGGATTTAAAAGCAGAAAAAAAGTTAAAAAAAATTTGATTTTTTGAAAAAGTGTGATATTTTAAATAACGTGCATTAGTCTAGACAAGTTGTCTGACATCATCATTAAAGAAACAAAATGCACTTATTTACACGTAAATATTAGGTCAAAATACCAATAAATTCGTCAAACCCGTCTAACTCGGAAAGGATTACTCAAATGAAACGTACATTCCAACCTTCTGTTCGCAAACGCAAACGCAATCATGGTTTTCGTACTCGTATGGCAACAAAAGATGGCCGCAACATTATTCGTCGTCGCCGTCAAAAAGGCCGTGCTCGCTTAACTGCGTAAGCGCGAGGCACACGCACCTCCTATCGATGAATAATATTCTTGGATCCGAAACAAAGCTCCGAACCGCCGAAGATTTTTCGTATATGCGGAGCGAAGGGAAAAAGGAAGCGGGTCGATGGGTGGTGTTAGTGAGTGCTGGCGCAACGCAAAGCATCCCGCGTTTTGGTATCGTATGTGGCAAAAAATATCACAAACATGCAGTGAAACGCAATCGTGCGCGCCGACTCATCTGGGAGAGTCTTCGACATCTACTCCCGAAAATCAATCTAGATGCGAAACAATTTGTGTTCATACCTCGTCAGTCGCTCCAAAAAGCGAACCAAGGCGAAGTGGAGAAGGAGATCCAACGGTTGCTTTTGCGCCATGGACACATCAAAAACGGTGGTATTTCTGGATCACCCCCCAAGGAATCCTTACCCTCCTCGTAGGGTTCTACAGATTAACTTTATCTCGCATACTTCCGAATACGTGTCGGTTTACGCCTTCATGTTCCGTTTATGCGATGGAAGCGCTCGGAACTCATCATTTTTTTCGTGCGATTGGTCTCATTATATGGCGCGTACTCCGTTGCCAACCCTTTTGTCGGGGTGGTTATGACCCTGTTCCTCCACCTCCCAACCCCACAACCCAAGAAAATCCGAAATGAATTCTAACTTTTTAGAACCGCCACAACCCAAATTCGATATCAAAAAAAACTTGATAATGACCGCTATTATCTTCGCTGGTATCATGATTTATATGAACTACTTTGGACAAAAACCAGCCGAAGAAACCCCTGTGGCACAACCTCAAATTACCCAAACCGCCCCCGCAACGGCCATCGCAACAACAGATTCTCATCTTAACAACGATAGCACACGCATTGCCACGGTTCAAGATCTCTCAAAATTTATTAACGCACCTTGTATCACCATTAAAGATAGTGATGTCTCTGTGGCAGTTAATCCTTATACAGGCACCTTAGATAGCGTATTATTACTCAACTATCTTACAGCTGAAACGTATCAGCCTATCCCAATGTTTGCACATTTTATGGGAAAAGGCGCATTTGCACCGACCTCCACGCTTTGGGCAATGGGCGTCCAGAAACAAGTCCAACACCGTGGAAATGAAGTTATTTTCTCTTACGAAAACGGAAACTTCAAAACTGTTGAAACTTATACATTGGATTCAGGATTCCAAATTCGTTACCAAGTCCAAATCACAAACATTTCAGAACACGCACGCGCAGTTCCTCCAATTACATTGAGTACAGGACCTCTTGAGTCTGAAATCTATCTCTCAAATGATCAAGCTTATGGATCATTACACACGATTGCAGGCTTAAGCATTGATGGCGCAATCAAGCAAGAAAATGCGGATGCTTCAGATGAAGATTTAAAAAACGTATTTAATGTCGCGAAAAGCTACACATGGTTGGCTGTACAAAACAAATATTGTGCAACCATCTTGAAATCCAACGATCCTTTAATGCAAGCGGAAGCGATTTGTTTTTATGTTGATGCCCCAAATGCTGTCAACGTTAAATATCCCGTATTGACCGCAACAGGAAAATGGGTCTTCAATGCCCCACTTTCTCCCAATGAATCGATTACACGCACTGCAACATTGTATGCTGGACCCAAACTTTTAGAGCCACTTGGCAAATTTGATTCCAAATTTGTAGAAGCAATGAAACTTTCATATTTCTCATGGTTTGAATTTTTAGCACGTTTTGTGCTTCAAATCATGCTTTGGATTCATGCCAACATCATTGCCAGTTACGGGATTGCAATTATTCTTGTAACATTGGTCATTAAAGGAATTTTCTGGCCTTTACAAACCAAGTCGATTGTATCCATGCGCAAAATGCAAGCGATCCAACCTAAGATGAAAGAGATCCAAGAAAAATATAAAGACAATAAAGCGCTTCTTAACGAAAAAATTATGGAACTCTATCGTACAGAAGGGGTTAATCCTGTTTCTGGATGTTTACCTCTTTTGATTCAGATGCCTATCTTTATTGCCCTTTTTGCGGCGTTAAATGGCGCCGTTGAGCTTCGTCAAGTGCCATTCTTATGGATTGCCGACCTCTCTAAACCGGATGCGATTGCGGTGATTTTTGGTCTCCCCATTCACCCCTTGGTGATTGCGCAAACCCTCCTCATGGTACTCCAACAAAAAATGAGTCCATCTTCAGCAGAGGGTCCACAAAAAATGATGATGTATTTAATGCCCATCATGTTGCTCGTATTCTTCTATAACATGCCCGCTGGGCTTACGCTTTACATGACCGTTTCATCTATTCCACAGATTATTCAACAATGGTTCATGCTCAAAGCACATAAACAAAATCTTACAACTACCGACACAAGCAATATAAAGTCGAACTAACCCCTAGGAGTCTTTCATGGACGAAAAAATTAACCCCGAAACTGCCGAAACCGCAATCGACACAACGTCTGAGTGTGCCTGCGGTAATGATTGCACTTGTCAACCCACATGCGAATGTAAAGAGGACATCGTAGAAACTTCATGTGATTGTGGATGTGACGATGAGGATGAAGGCGCAGAAATTCCAGTTGCTGCAAAAGTAACCGAAAAACCTAAACGTGAACCCCGCCCTGCGATTGAAATTACGGATGATCACCTTCGTCAAGCCACAGAAACCTTAGCAGCAGTTATTGGTTTCTTAGGATTAAGTGGTGAAGTTAAAGCACAAAACAAAGATAACAAAATTGTGTTAGCGGTAAACTCCACAGATGCAGGTCGTATCATTGGCCGTAAAGGTCAAAATTTAGAAGCGATTCAATTCCTTTTAGCACGTATTCTTGTTAAAGGTGAACAAGCATTCCCACGTATCGTGATTGATATTGATGGTTATGCGCGTAATGGTGGCGTGTTCAAAGAAGGACACGAGCGTCGCCCACGCAACAATAATGAGCGTCGTCCACGTAATGACCGTGGTGGCAAAGAGCGTCGTCCAAACGACCGTGGCCCTAAAGGGGCTAAAGGAGCCAAAGGACCTCGTCGTGAGTTTGTATCTCAAGAGCGTGAATCCACCTTACGTCAACAAGCACTCGACTACGCCAAAGAAGTTGTGAAATGGGGCGAACCCATTACCCTTCCTCCGATGTCGGCTATTGAACGTCGTATCATCCATATTGCTTTGGAAGAAACCAACGATGTCAAAACAGAATCCATTGGTCAAGGCGCACGCAAATCTGTTGTGATTTCACAAAAGTAATTTGTAGCACGATTCAGAGAAGGGCAACGTGATAGTTGCCCTTTTTTTTATGCAAGTATCTATAAAGAAAGTGGGATAGAATGATTGATGTAATTATCGTAGGCGCAGGCGCAGCAGGACTCTTCTGTGCTAGAACGGCCGCTCGTCGCGGTCTTTCCGTATTGGTTTTAGAGGCACAAAAAAATGCGGGACGCAAAGTCGCCATCTGTGGTGGTGGTTATGGCAATTTTACAAATAGCGATGTTCGACCACAATTCTATTATTCACGCAATCCCCACTTTATGGTATCAGGGCTCAAACGTTATCCGACCGACTTACTTGTCCGCACGCTTGAACAAGATGGGTTCGACTATGAAATGCGCGGAGATTGTTATTTTTGTACCGAACAGATTCATCTTTGGATGGAAACGGTTCGCGAAGAAGCCGAATCATTAGGCGTTCAATTCCTTTTCAATACGCGAGTGACACAAATCCGTTCTGAGAATGGTGGATTTTCTGTCAACGATAACTTCTTTGCCAAACAAGTTGTTTTAGCCTGTGGCGGACGCGCATATCCACAAGTTGGAGGGACATTTGATGGACTTAAACTTGCGAAAGCTTTAGGGATGAATATTACTGATACAATGCCAGGTCTTGCCCCCATACGTTTCCCTGCAGTGCTCCGAAAAAGTTTCTCAGAATTACAAGGAATTGCCCTTGAAGAGATCAAAATTAGTGTTGCGGGCAAATCATTTTTAGGGTCACTCGTCTTCCGTCCAGACGGTATTGGCGGAATTGCTGTATTTAAAGCAGCATCAGAGTGGGCATGGAAAGGTGGCGATATTGAGATTGATTTTGCACCTTCCGTCAATATTGAAGAGAAGCTTAAAGAGTCGCGTCAACATCATGGAACCGTGCTTGTTCGTAACTGCATTGCACAGTTTTTGCCTCGTCGACTCGGTGCAACGCTCGTTCAACAATACGATTGGTCAGAAAAGACGATTAGTCAACTCAAAAAAGAAGAGATGCAAACCTTGATTGCCACCCTCAAACATTTCAAATTTACCCCGATGGGCATTGGTGACTTCAGTGAAGCCGAAGTGATGATGGGGGGCGTTGATACTGATGAACTCTCCTCTAAAACCTTTATGTCGAAAAATATTCCGAACCTCTATATCGCAGGTGAAATGATGGATGTCACGGGTCAGCTCGGTGGCTATAACCTCCATTGGGCATTTGCAACAGGTTCATTAATTGGTCAAATCCTCTCAGCACAGGAGCAATAATTATGCCAATGATTTTTGAAGCAATAATGTTGATTTGTTTTGGTCTTGCATGGCCGTTTTCAATCTACCGCATGTATAAAACCAAGAAATCTGCAGGAAAGTCGACATTCTTTTTATCGATTATTCTTTTAGGTTATATTGCAGGAATGGCATTCAAATACACAGGTAATTTTGACTTTATTTTTTATCTCTACATGCTCAACTGTGGTATGGTGAGCTTAGATCTATTTTTGGTATTAGAATATCGTAAGAATGGATAATTAGGGTTGATAAATCGCATCATCCCAAATTTCTGAAAGATGTTCACGCGCGACCCAACCTTCGATGTCTTTAACTCGGATTAAATAGGTATTAGGGCGTTCTTCACGAATTTCAACAGTTTCGCCTTTGACCAGTGTTGCTAGTTGTTTCGCATTTTCAGCAACAGAGAGATTCCAAACGGGTGTTGCATCTTGTAAAATAATTGCGTCATTTCGTTCAAAGAAATCGTATTTCTGCCAAAAATACATTCCCATAGAGAGCACGCAAGCCACAAAACTCCATACCATTAAATGTTTAAACACGGTTAAGCGTGAATAAACGTTTGCGCCGACACAAAGTAACATCAAACATCCAAAGATACCAATACCCATCCACCAGGAATCTAAGCGAAACGTGTCGCGGAATGCGCGGAACAAATCCATTGGACTTTTAACGCGCCCCCGCTCCGAAATCTCAAGTTTACGACATGTCGCGTTAAGATTACTTAAGATATCCGCATCATTGGGTGAAAGACGATGCGCGCGTTCAAACATCACAAGCGCTTCGGGATATTTTTGGAGTTGAAAATAACAATTTCCAAGATTGTAAAGAAGTTCAGGATGAATCTCTTTACCAAAGGTTGTAGCTTGCGATTGATACCCCGACAATGCCTCTTGAAAACGCCCCGCATCATAGGCTGAACGTTCATCAAATGCGGAGTCTGTTTTTTGGGCGAAGAGGGGAAGCATCAACGCAAAAAGGAAGATAAAAGAGAGTTTTTTAAGCGTGGTGAGGAGTGTTGCGCGAATCGACTCACGATTCTGGGTGAGTCCATCGGGATGATAAGTTGCCATTTCAATTTCCTTAAGTGCATGGTTCAATTCTTTATTTTTAATTTTTTCAGAGAGTTCAGAAGCAGAACTTCCAGCATGTGAACGCGTCATATCACAAAGCCAATCCATAAAATCAGTACGTGCAAGTTCGTCAAACGTTGGATTGTCAGCATTTTTGAGTTTATCGATCAATATTTTGCGTTTTTTAAGCGCGGCTTGGTAACGCAAATCATCAGGTCCATTTTTTGAATGATGTCGACGCCATGCTAAAATAAGACCTGCAAGGTACCCGACAAATCCTAAGGCAATCAGTGCAAAAATATTTAAGGGAGCATTCTGTGTTAGCGGAAGAACAATCCCTGTTTTAGCCACAGGCTTTAAATACAAAATATCCGAGAGATGCTTCACCGATTGCGCCTCTGTCGTAGATGGATGATCAAAACTCTCTACCGTGGCGCCTGAATTCAAACTGGCCAAAGGATTATGCTCTACCGTAATCGTTTCATTGAATGCACGTTGTAAATAATCTTTGTGTTTGGGCGAAAAATAAACAAAGTTAAATTGGAGAGAATGCGACCCTTCTACCATAGGTAAAATCACATAGCGGATTCGCATCGAACGTTGATTCCCGTTTTTGAGTTCGGTTGTTTCTGGGGGATAAATCCGGAAACCATCGGCTGAAAGTTTGGGCGGTTTAATCCCATCCACATTACCTTGACTCACCATCACATCTAGCGTAAAACATTCGCCAACTTTATAAGGAGCCTTGGAAAGCTCGAACTCAATTTTATACTCACCAATCAAGCCTAAATCAAGCACATCACGGGGTAAAGGGGGAAGATTTTCAATGGTAATGGAAGGGATCAAGGTTTCAAAAGCATAAGGTTTACGCGTCATGGCATTGTGTCCGAAATAAATATCCATCGGATCACGCGCACGACGTCGCTCTAAAAGATTGCCATGCCCCGTCACTTTAAGACCATTATATGTTCCTGCTTTCATGGGACGAAAATAAGAAATAAAGTTAAACACCTTATAGGTATTATCCCCCACTTGCTCTACGGTTTGCCCTACAAAACCAAAATCACGCGGTTCGCCTGTTTGTTGATCAGGGATCTTAGTTATCACCAAATCGGGATGTTCTGAAAACTGCGGATATTGTGGTTCTGCATTCAACGTTACATGAGCATAATATTTTGTTTGCAACGGAATAAGCTCTCCCACATAAAATGTTGTGCGCGGTTTTCCATCTGCTTGCACCGATGCAACCGCTGTTTTCCCATAGAAAAGTTGAGAGATTGTCATGGGCAAGCCATCTTTATTTTTCACGCCCCAATCTTTATTTTTCACAGTAAAAGTCATTGACTTTGTTTTTTCAGTTGCCCCATTTGCAAAAGTGAGGTTCAAAGGTGGAACAGTGTATGAGCCCTCTTGCGAAACCGTGAATACGAGGGTTTGCGTTGCGCTCGTAACACCATTTACCACGGAATAACCCGATTGATTCATATTACGATGCCAGGTGATTCCTTTAACTTCTGGAAGATCAATACTACGCAGTTGTGCATTGCCTTGAATAGTGATAACATAATTGCCTTGATCACCCACTTTTAAGGGGTTAGGTTCAATGCGTGTCGTAATCTGCTGCGCCCAAAGCGAAACACTTACACTCAACATACATATCAATGAAATAATTGTTTTTAACATATTTTACCAATCCTTATCTACCGGACGAAGTTTGGCTGGACCCGAACGACGTTGCAAGAGTTCATTTCGCAACGCATTTTCATCACGTTCCATTTCGCGCAAAAGAATTTCGCCCGCTTTATTGTCTATATCTTCTTTCGCCGCTTGAAGACGCATGGCTTCTTTGGCTTTTTCTTTCTCTTCATCCGTTTGAGAGTCTTTCGATTCTTGCATCGATTCTGCATCTTTTGAATCCGACTTCTTTTCCGCTTGATCAGCTTGTTTATCGCCTTTTTTGTCATCCTTTGATTTTTTATCTTCTTGCGGATTAGGCATGATTTGTTGCATCTCTTGCGCAGCTTTTTGTAGATGTTCGGAGGCGCTCTTTTGATCGTTTTGAGACTGCGCCTTCTGTGCTTTCTCAAGTGATTTTTGAATAGAATCCATGGCATCTTTCATCTTTTGATTCTTCAGCTTTTCTGCTGAGTCGCCCGCCTCTTTGGCAGCATCTTGTGCTTTTTGTGAAGATTTTTGTGCTTTTTGATTTTGCTGCTGTTTTTGTTGTTGAGTCTTTTGATTATCTTGTTGGTCTTTTTGATTTTGTTGTTGATTCTTTTGAGCTTCATTCAATTGTTTTTGGAGTTCTTCAAGTTTCTTCTTTGTCATTTCAAGCGTTTGTTTCAAACCTTCCGCTTCCGAACGTTTCTTCACGTTACGCGCTTGATTTTGAATAGATTGATTGGGATTGAGTCGCAATGCTTCTCGATAGTAGTCCTGACTCTCTTTGAGTTTGGAAAGCGACTGATCCGTCGATTCAATCGCCTGATCAATTTCATCTAAGTGCGCACTCGAAAAAGATTTAGCTTCCTCTAATCGTTCAATCGCCTCTTCATGACGAATGACGCCTAAATTATTATTAATATTAGCGCGAAGTTCAGGGGAAGTATGAGGTTTACTCAATGCCTCTAAGTATGATTGAATGGCTGAATCTTTCTCGTTTTGGAGATGTTCATCCACACCCAAGTTATAAATCCCAATGGCAGATAAAGTTGAGTCGCTCTCTTCCGACGCCTCCGCACGCATTCCCCACAAAAACAAGAGAGTCCCAACAAAAAATAGAATCGGGGTTTCACCTAAAAAACGTTGATATGCCATATTTTTCGCCACAGAAGTCGCACGTTCATGCAACCCAATAAACAGCAAAAACAAAACAAATGCAGGCACCATAAACCATAACCAACGCTCGACGGGGAGCATTTTATTCACGGTATCATGCGCATTAGGGGTGAGTTGTTTTACACGTGCGACAATCTCTTTTTCGCCCATTGCTTGCACGGTTGAACGAATATAAACCCCTTTCGTTTCAACGGCTAACTGACGCAACCCGGCTTCATTGAGCTTGGTTTTAACCATATTATCCGCTTTATCTGTGATAAACCGTTTCTCTCCACGACTGTTTGTTAACTGAATCGCACTCCCGATGTTCGGATCGCCTAGCCCCACCACAATTAATGGAATTTTTTGAAGACGCAAACTATCTAACACATTCTCCATTTTCCCCACATGTTCTTCCCCATCAGTGATGAGAACAATGGTACGATTTTCCGTTTCGGCGACATCAAAATGAGTACTCGCAATCGAAAGGGCGGATTCAATATTTGTCCCCCCTACTGGGATTGACTTTTCGCTAATCGTATTCAAAATTTGAAGAAAACTGACGCGATCTGAGGTGAGCGGACACTCCATAAAAGCGTGTCCAGCAAACGAAATAATCCCAAAACGATCTCCTGTCAAACGCTTCGTCACCTCTTCAACCAAAAGTTTCGCATGCGCTAAACGGTTCGGAGGCAAATCTTCAGCAAGCATACTCTTGGAGACATCGAATAAAAACATCACATCACATCCAGCCCCTGTTACAGAAATCAAACTATTTCCCCATGCAGGGCGCGCGTAAGCACAAACACATAGAGTTGCAATCAAACCCAATACAACAAAACGAAGCACCCGACGTGTCGGCGAAACATTAATCCCAATTGCCGAACCATCTTTCTGAAAATGTTGAACGCCTAAAACCGAACGAATCGCCTTTGCACGACGACCTTGTGCGTACACTTGCAACAAAACCAATAACGGAAGGAGCCAAGCAAGATGCCATAAGCGGTCTGGTTCCAAAAAGAAATCGATCATATTCTACATAACCCTTTCATTATTTTCATATTTTATACAATAGTATCATGGGCATAAGCGCGCACACGCACTTTTCTTCAATTTATATTATATAAAGACGAAAAAAAGAAAAAAATGTTTCCCGTCCAACTCAATTTTTATTTTATTTTTAGCGAAGAAAAAGCGAAACGTGAATAAAAATAAACGATTAAACTTGAAAAAAAACAGAATGCGTTTATATTAATATGACGCAATATTAACTTTCATTAAAACCTAGGAGCCCTTTATGAGCGGATTTTTTGGTGTTGTCGCGAGCGATGACTGTGTCGCGGATCTTTTTTATGGTACAGACTATCATTCACATCTTGGGACACGTCGAGGCGGAATGGCTGTTACCAAAAAAAGTGGCAGACTTTTTCGTCGTATTCACGATATCTCTAACGACCCTTTTCGCTCTAAGTTCGATCGCGATTTAATCTCTTTTGAAGGCTCCATCGCAGGAATTGGAATTATCAGTGACTTCGAAGATCAACCCCTTGTCATTACGTCTCGTTTAGGAATTTACTCCCTTGTTTTTGTGGGTAAAATTGCCAATATTGATGAATTAACCAAAGAGATCCAAGAAGTCCACAACATCCACTTCTCCGAAATGGACAACGGCGAAATTAACGCCGCCGAAGTGGTTGCTGCACTGATTAACCAAAAAGATAATTTCGTCGATGGAATTATTTATGCACAGGCTCGCATCGAAGGATCTTGCTCGATCCTTTTAATGGCAGATGGTGGCATCTATGCTTCTCGCGATAAAAATGGGCGTACTCCCATTATCATCGGACAAAAAGAGACGGCAATTGCTGTGGGGATGGAAACAACTGCGTTCCCAAACCTCGATTTTACACCCAAACACGATTTAGGCCCTGGCGAAATTGTTCATATTACGCCTGATCTTAACATTATTCAAAAACGTGCACCTCATGGCAAAAATCGTACATGCGTCTTTTTATGGGTCTATTATGGCTACCCTTCATCAACTTATGAAGGGGTCAATACCGAAATTGCGCGTTACGAAAATGGTCGCATCATTGCACAACATGATGATGTTGATATCGACTCCGTTTGCGGGGTTCCCGATTCAGGAGTCGCCCATGCGATTGGTTACTCGAATGCGTCCGGACGCCCTTATTTGCGCGCGTTTGTTAAATATACTCCTACATGGCCACGTAGTTTCATGCCCCAAAATCAAAATGTTCGCGACTTAGTTGCACGTATGAAACTCATCCCTGTTCACGATGTTATTAATGGAAAACGCCTGTTGATGTGCGATGACTCCATTGTGCGTGGCACACAACTTAAAGACACCGTTATTCGCTTAAAATCATTAGGGGCCAAAGAGTTACACATGCGTTCAGCATCACCGCCTATCGTCTTTGGTTGTCCGTTCTTAAACTTCTCTCGTTCACGTACTGAGTTTGATTTAGCAGCACGTCGTGCCATTGCACAAATTGAGAACACCAAAGATTTAACCGATGATCTTATTACCCCCTATTTAGACTTTGAATCCCCTAAATATAATCAGATGGTCGAAATTATTGGAAATGAGTTAAATCTTTCAACCTTGAAATTCCAAAAATTAGAGCGTCTTTTAGAAGCCATA
This sequence comes from uncultured Victivallales bacterium, assembly GCA_964542845.1. Lineage (GTDB taxonomy): Bacteria > Verrucomicrobiota > Lentisphaeria > Victivallales > CAZIVM01 > CAZIVM01. Next base: position 21,064 of record CAZIVM010000001.1, on the reverse strand, counting down.
GGTAAAACATCAGATGAAGTTTGTACCTTCTGCTTCAATGGAAAAGATTAATTCTTAAAAATTAAATTTTATCATTAAAAGTCATAGTCGCGAGATTATGACTTTTTCTTTTTAAATCATTAGGACTCATTAAAAAGTTCAGGATATACTTCTTGATTCAATTCGTCAAAAAATTGCGTAGTAAATCGTAAGCGATCTTCTGCTAATTTACGCCCACTTTCGGTCAGCATCTTCGCTGGAATTTTGCTCAACTTTACCAAATATTCACGATAAGGGGTATCGTCAACTCCATGTTCAGGGCTTGCCAAGGCTTCTTCGCGCGTATTGTGCAAACGAGCCCCTGTTTTCCCAGCATAAAAACAGGCACGAACAACGCCAACCGCCCCCAAAGAATCGAGTTTATCCGCATCAAAAACAATTTGCGCTTCTAACGATTGAGGGGTATCGCCTGAACGAAAACGATGCGTACGAATACAATCTTGTATGGGCACAAACCAATCCACAGGCACTCCACACTCGGTTAGAATTTCGGGCGCAATTTCTGCTCCACGAATTGCGTGACACACCTTATCGCGCCCTTGTGAAAATTCTTCAGGTCGTGCCACATCATGAATCAAAACCGCTAACTCAACAATTTCCATCCGCGCGTTTGAGTTTTCCATTTCAAGAAGTTTCCACGCATGATGCAACACACGTTCTGTATGATCCCAATCATGACATCGCATGCACGCAATTCGCGCTTGTACTTTTTGCGCTACTGCAGCAGAATAAGGGGTATGCCAATGATAGTTTTTCATGCTTTATCAATTAAAATAGGTGAGTTTGTGAAAATAATTTTTAATAACTCGTCTGCCAATGTACGTTTAGGTTGCAAAGCGAGTTCAAACACTTTTCCACTTTTTGCAAAAAGGGTAATTGCATTTTGATCCACATCAAAACCGCTATCCACCCCACTCACATCGTTCGCTGCAATAAAATCAAGATGTTTACGCTTAAGTTTGTCCTTTGCGTATAGGTCTAAATTTTGCGTCTCAGCTGCAAAACCAACCAAACACTGAGATTCTGTCTTGCGCTCTCCTAATGCACCTAAGATATCTTTTGTTTTCACAAGACGCAATACCATTTCGCTCTCACCTTTTTTAATCTTTTGATCAGCAATTTGAGCGGGGGTGTAGTCAGCAACCGCAGCCGTCATAATAATCAAATCGGCATCAGAAGCGTAGGCAAGTGTCGCGTCATACATCTCTTCGGCGGTGGTAACTTTCACAAAAGCGCAGAGTCCTTTAGGGGCATGCAAGATGGTCGGTCCCGAAATCAAAACCACTTCATGTCCGAGTTCGATGGCCGACATCGCAAGCGCATACCCCATCTTCCCGCTCGAACGATTGGTAATGTATCGAACGGGATCTATGGGTTCTCGCGTTGGACCCGCTGTAATCAAAACTTTTGCCATTTTATTTGCCAAAAATACGATCAAGACCTTTATTAATCGCAGAATCTGCTGCGTTTTCTAAACCTTCACGTGTTTTTTTCTTTGTATTTTCTGGAAGGTTTTTGATATCGCTTTTAGCTTTTTCTAAATCTGCTTTTGCTTTTTCGCGTTTTTGACGCGCTTCTTCTCGTTTCGCTTCACGTTCTTTTTCACGAGCAATGCGTGCATCTTCAAGCGCTTTTAACTTTGCATCAAGACGCGCACCCGGTGTTTGTTCTTTTGATTCTGCACTCGCTGTAAACGCAATTCCAGCACAGATGAGAGCGGATAAAACCATTTTCATTTTCATAATAAAGCCTCCGTTAAGGATTAAGGTTGAATTTCAATTTATAATATATAATTTACATCTTTTTTAATCAAAAGTCAAGTTATTCGGAAATTTTTTCATCTGAAATCAACACTTCTTTAAGCGGAATGAGGACAAAGTCTCGTTCGTGCATGAGCGGATGAGGGATCGTTAAACTTTCAGAACAGAGGGTTTGATTCCCAAACAACAAAATATCTAAATCGAGTGTGCGACTCACCCAGTGTTCATGAAGTCGCGGTCGACCACATTCCACTTCAATGGCTTGACAAATCTCAAGAAGTTTCTGAGGGGTGTCATTCCACTCCCCTCGTATCACTGCATTCAAAAAGTTAGGCGTCCCTTCAGGACATCCCACGGGTTCCGTCTCATGAAGTTGCGAGCAAACAATATGATGGAGTCCGTTTTGCCCCAGAATTTCAATCGCTTTTTGAAAAGTTTGAGGGACATTTCCGAGGTTTCCGCCCAACGCAATATAAATCAATTCCGACATTTTAACCTCTTTTTTGATAATTTATTTTGATTTTAAACTTTTTCGTGTTATTATAATATAACGAATTTTTTCACAAAAACAATGATCCCAAAGTGTAAATCATGCAAAAATTAACACGCAAAAACAAATTAATCGCGCAAAAATTAGAAAAAATCTTCAATTTATTGCATCAAACGTATGGAGAACAACATTGTTTTTTAGATCATGAAACCCCATTTCAACTGCTCATTGCTGTCATTTTATCTGCACAATGCACCGATAAAGTGGTCAATCAAAATACCCCTGCCCTTTTTGACAAATACCCAACAGCGCATCATTTAGCAAAAGCTGACTTAAAAAAAGTACAAGCTTTAATTAAGGCGATCGGACTCTATAAAGCAAAATCACAGTATATTATAGGGACAGCTCAAGGGATTGTGGAGCGATTTGATGGCGAAGTTCCTTTTGATATTGAAGCACTCGTGACCCTACCTGGCGTAGGTAGAAAAACCGCCAACGTAATCCTTGCTGATATTTATGATGGGACAGGATTTGCCGTTGATACCCATGTAAAACGTCTTTTAAATCGTATCGGAATTGTTGATTCCGATTCACCAGAGGCGATTGAACATTTTGTAAAATCAATCTTTCCACATCGTGAACTACTAGGTCAACTTTCATTGTTATTAATCACGCACGGACGCAATAGTTGCTCGGCACGCAAGCCCCTTTGTGACACATGTTGCCTCCGTGAAGAATGTCAAAAACGCATTTAATTAGGTTGTTTTTGACGGTAAAATTTGATTTTAAAGTGACAAAGTGCTATATTATATAAATAAGTGGGTTAAAGCAAATAGGTTATCTCAAATTTTTTATTGTGGCATAATCCTCGAAATAATGGATCCAAACAACGTGAATATTTGGCTGTAAACACGACTTAAAAAAAGTACAAATAAGCCAAAAATAGCGTCGAATATCCGCAAAAAAGAACCTTTAAGCAATTTAAGGATGAAAAAAGATGAAAAAAAATCAAAAAAAATTAAATTTAAACTTGAAAAAGTGGATAACAGGCTGTATATTAATAGTCCTGCTTACCTCGGTTTTTATTGTTATCGGGGAAGACGGAACCTCCGACAGAGAATCTGAACGCTCTCACGGAGTCAGCCTGACTGTGACCCTCCATGGTGCTGACTCTTCTGGAATTCAAAACTCAGATTCTACGGAGTATCTCTTGAAGGTTTATCAACGCCAAAAAGAGTTGGAGCTGACCGAGCTCCGCAATGAAATCATCGAACTACATCGACAAAATACGATTCTAGAGGAAAGATGCCGTGGATTGCAAATGAGGATTGCAACTCTGTTCGGGAACGGTTCTACAACTCAAGATAGTGCAAATACGATTGATCCTACTCTACACGCTTATGGCGAATTGAGTCAGAAAAGTCGTAAACTTTGTATCGCTTCAAATCGAATCGTACAGTTAATGGATGTGATTGTTCGACACGGTGTCCCTACAGATGCTGCGCAACTGCAACGTTTGAAAGGAAATATCACCGCGTTGAAAAATACCACCCGTGAAGTCGAACTCTTGCTATCACCTGAGCGTGTAGCAAAGTCGAAAGACTGCAAGGTAATCGAAATTAACGCACAATTTGAAATTATTGTGATTAATCATGGTTATCGTCAAGGCATAACGCCTGGCATGTCAATGTGGATTGAAGATGGAGCCAATGTAACGGAATTATTCGTTATTGAGGTCAGAGCCGACATCGCGGCAGCAATATTAAAGCAAGGCGACTGGCGGACTATCGTACCAGGAATGGCGGTTACCGCCGGAAGAAAAAAATTAACCAAGTGAGTAAAAAACATGGAAGTACAGGCAATTACAAAATTTGTAAGAATCCCGCCCGAAAAGGCGAGACAAGTTGCCCGTTTGTTACAGGGAAAACCTGTAGCAGAAGCGATTGCGATTGCTGAATTAACACCTCGTAAAGCAGGTCTTATTTTCGCAAATACACTTCGCAGCGCAGCAGCCAATGCACAAAACAATCACGATCTTAACCCTGTGGTTATGACTGTGAAAGAAGCATCGGTTGGTCCGGGCCCAATCATTCGTCGTTTTCGTCCCAAAGCCCGCGGTTCAGCAGGGCGCATTCGTAAAAGAACAAGTCACTTCACTGTGATTATCACAGACGGAAAGTAAGGAGTCAACGATGGGACAAAAAGTCAATCCAATTGGTCTTCGCATCGCGTTGACAAAAAACTGGGAATCAAAATGGTTCGCACGTAAACCTGCCTTTGGCGAATGGTTACATGAGGATCTTAAGATTCGTGAAGCTATCAAAAAAGACTTCAATCAAGCATCGATTGCACGCGTTCAACTTGAGCGTTCATCAAACCGCGTTCGCGTAACTATTTACGCAGCACGTCCTGCCGTATTAGTCGGTAAAAAAGGTGCAGAACTCGAAAAGATCAAAGCAGTTGTTGCTAAGATTGCACCTTCAAAAGAAGTGCTCGTAGATGTTGTTGAAGTTAAACGTCCTGAGATCAATGCACAGCTTGCAGCTGAGAGCATTGCAATGCAACTCGAACGTCGTATTGGATTCCGTCGCGCAATGAAACGCGCTATCCAATCTGCGATGGATATGGGTGCTGAAGGAATCAAAGTGCGTTGTGCTGGCCGTCTCGGCGGAGCAGAACTTGCGCGCGTTGAACAATATAAAGAAGGTCGTACGCCATTACACACATTGCGTGCGAATATCGATTACGGATTTGCCGAAGCGAATACAACGGTTGGAAAAATCGGTGTAAAAGTTTGGATCTGCAACAAAGAAGGCCAGGAGAAAAATCATGCCATTGATGCCAAAAAGAACAAAGTACAGAAAGCTTCAACGCGGAAATAACGCTGGTCTTGCCCACAAGAACAACAAGCTTGACTTTGGTGACTTCGGTCTCCAATCAGTCGATCGCGCTTACTTGACAGGCAACCAAATTGAAGCGGCACGTATCGCCATTAACCGTCACTTGAAACGTCGCGGAAAAGTATGGATCCGCGTATTCCCATGGAAACCATTTACTGCTAAGCCCCTCGAAGTTCGTATGGGTAAAGGTAAAGGTAACGTTGAAGGTTGGCATGCACCTGTTAAACCAGGTTGTATGTTATTTGAAGTCACCGGATGCTCAGAACAAGTTGCACGTGAAGCTATGGCTCGTGCATCACAGAAATTACCCTTACGCTGTAAGTTCTTGAGTCGTACGGAAGCAGAATAAGGAGTCGAAATATGAAAAACAGTCTTATTCGTGAAAAAACAGATGCAGAGTTGAGCTTGATGTTAGCCGACTTGCGCCGTGAAAGTTTCACATTACGTATCCAAGGCCGTACTGGACAACTCCAAAATACTGCCCGCCCTAAAAACGTTCGTGTGACGATCGCTCGTATCTTAACTGAACAAGCTAAACGCGCAGCGAAAGCATAAAGCGCAGGAGCATAATCATGTCTGAAGTAACCCCAAAAATCACTCGTGGTGCGCGTAAAGAACGTACTGGTACTGTGGTGAGCGATTGTCAAGATAAAACAATCGTGGTCCAAGTGAACCGTCGTACACCCCACCCGATGTATAAAAAAGTTGTGAAAGTGTCTAAAAAATATCACGCTCACGACGAGAAGAATGAAGCGAAAAAGGGCGATTTCGTCCGTATCGTTGAAACCCGCCCCTTAAGTAAGCTCAAATGCTGGCGCTTACTCGAAATCATCAGCCACGCTGAATAACCAGGAGACTAGCTATGATCCAAATGCAATCTGGCATGGAAGTGGCCGACAACTCCGGAGCAAAGCGCATTGTATGTATTACTGTGCTTGGTCAGCAAAAAGTTATTGCTGGTATTGGTGATATTGTCACAGCCACTGTGAAAGAAGCGATTCCTAATGGAACCGTGAAAAAGGGCGAAGTTGTTAAAGCCGTTATCGTAAGAACAGCCGCGAAAATTCGTCGTGCTGACGGTTCTTACTTACGTTTTGACAAAAACGCTGCCGTTATTATTGATAAAGATAATAACCCACGTGGAACCCGTATTTTCGGACCTGTTGCACGTGAGTTACGCGAGAAGAACTTTATGAAGATCGTCTCGTTGGCACCGGAGGTGTTATAATGAGTAACAAATGTCACGTTAAAAAAGGTGATGAAGTGAAAGTAATCACTGGCGATGCTAAAGGTAAAGTAGGTACCATTGGTGCTTTCATTCCTAAAGACCGCGTCATTGTGATGTTTTCCGATGAAATTCGTGCTGAGCTCAAGCTTGGCAAACGCTCCTTGCGTAAAACGCAAGCTAACCCCAACGGTGGATCAGTTGATCGTCAGTACTCGACACACGTGTCAAATGTACAAAAGACAACTGATGCTAAGTAATTGAGGTGAAGCGATGACTTATTTAGCAGAAAAATATAAAAAAGAAATTCATCCTAAACTCCAAGAGACTTTAGGATTAGCGAACCCAATGCAAGTGCCCAAATTGAAAAAAATCGTTTTGAGCTGTGGTATTGGTAACAAACACGAGCGCGATCTCTTTAATGAAGCCAAATTCCAAATGGGCTTGATCGCAGGTCAACAACCCGTTATCACCAAAACACGTAAGAACGTTTCAAACTTCAAATTACGTGCAGGGATGAACAACGGTGTGATGGTTACTCTTCGTGGACCACGCATGTATGACTTCCTCGAACGTTTAGTGAACAACACTTTCCCACGTGTCCGCGACTTCCGCGGGATTTCTAAAACAGGTTTCGACCGTTCTGGAAACTACAACTTGGGGATGCCTGATGTCACTGTGTTTACTGAAGTAGACGTTGACAAATTGAAAACGCACTTCGGTTTGAACATTAACTTTGTAACAAGCGCAAGTTGTGATGAGCATGCCCGCGAGCTGCTCAAGTTGCTTGGCTTGCCATTTGCCCACTAAGGAGTGTGAATCATGGCCAAGAAAAGTTTAATCGCCAAAGCGGGTCGTCCTGGCAAATTTCCTGTACGTGAGTACAATCGTTGTGCCAAATGCGGTCGTCCACGCGCTTTTATCCGTAAATTTAAACTCTGCCGTATTTGTTTCCGCGAACTTGCTTCAGCGGGTCAAATTCCTGGCGTAACCAAATCCAGCTGGTAAGGAGCACTTTTATGAGTATGCAAGATCCTATCGCAGATATGCTTACACGTATCCGCAATGCAGTGAAAGCAGAGCTCCCTGAAGTGAGCATGCCTGCATCTAAAATGAAAACCGCAATTGCAAAAGTGTTGAAAGAAGAAGGCTTCATTGCTGATTTTTCTGCAACAGATTGCGTCAAGTCCGAGCTTACCCTTAAGCTTAAGTATCAATTCCGCCAAAGCGTGATTGAAGGTCTCACCCGCGTTAGCAAACCCTCATGCCGTGTGTATTGTGGTTCCGCTGATCTCCCCCGCGTTCGTAACGGATTAGGGATTGTGATTCTTTCAACTCCCAACGGCATCATCAGTGACAAGCAAGCTCGCCGCGAACATGTGGGTGGCGAAGTGCTTTGTTATGTATGGTAATGCGTAGAAAGGAAGTTTAACTATGTCACGTATTGGTAAAAAACCTATCGCTCTTCCAAAGGGCGTAACAGCAACATTAGCGAACGAAATTCTTGAAGTTAAAGGTTCTAACGGAACCTTAACTTTGAAAGTTCCTGCAATTGTTGATGTTAATATTCAACCCGAAGAAATCGTCGTTAACCGTCGTGGTGAAGGTCGTAAAGACCGTGCTTTCCACGGATTGGTTCGCAGCCTTGTGAACAACATGGTTGTGGGAGTAACGAGCGGTTATAAGAAAGACTTAACGATTGTTGGTATCGGTTATCGTGCAGCAGTTCAAGGCACAAAGATTGTTTTGAGCGTTGGGTATTCACACCCAGTTGAAATCGAAATCCCTGCCTCAGTCAAAGTCACTGTCGCTGATAACACCAAAATTTCTGTCGAAGGCGCTGACAAACAACAAGTAGGTGAAATTGCAGCTACTATTCGTCGCGTTCGTCCACCAGAGCCTTACAAAGGCAAAGGGATCCGTTATGCGGATGAGAACGTTCGTCAGAAGGAAGGTAAAACCGTCGGTTAATCTTAACGGAGAATTCTCATGCAATGCAAAACTAAAAAACAATATCGCCAACGTCGCCATATGCGTTTACGCAAAAAGGTGGCAGGCACACGTGAGTGTCCAAGAATGTCAGTTATGCTCTCGCTTAACCACATCTATGTACAATTCATCGATGATGATGCAGGACACACCCTCGCCGCTACGTCTACAATGGATAAAGCCTTTTCAGGCAAATCCAACATGGAAGGCGCAGCCATTCTCGGTAAAATCGCTGCTGAAAAAGCAACAGCTGCTGGAATCACCAAAGTGGTCTTTGACCGCGGGGGATTCAACTACCATGGTCGCGTAAAAGCGATTGCGGAAGCAGCTCGCGAAAACGGACTTCAATTCTAATCGGAGGAGATAAACATGTCAGAAAAAGCTAAAATGGCAGAAACTGCCCCAGAAGTGATCGCTGATGTCGCTCCAACGACCTCTGCTGAATTTGAAGAGCGTGTTGTGGCAGTGAACCGCGTGAGCAAGACTGTTAAAGGTGGACGTACGATGAGCTTCGGCGCATTGGTTGTTATCGGAAACCGTCATGGTCAATTCGGTTATGGCTACGGCAAAGCTGGCGAAGTATCAAATGCGATCAAAAAAGCATCTGATCTTGCACGCAAAAATTTAATTACGATTCCGCTTGAAAACGGTACTATTCCTCACATGGCTAACGGTAAATTCCGTGGTTCTAAAGTGATGATGCGTCCTGCAGCTCCTGGTACAGGGGTTATCGCAGGGGGTGCAATGCGTACTGTGTTCAGTCTTGCTGGTGTTTCCGACATCTTGTCGAAATCATTAGGTGCAAACAATCCTGCGAACGTTGTGAAAGCAACTGTTGCTGCGATTGAGACACTTAAAACCCGCAAAGAAGTCTTTGAAAAGCGCAATATCAACTCATAAGGAGATAGACTATGGAACTCCATAATATCGGACCAACCATCATTCGTCAACCTCGCAAACGCGTAGGTCGTGGGGATGGATCTGGCCATGGTGGTACAGCGGGTCGCGGCCACAAAGGTCAACACTCTCGTTCAGGTGTGAGCAGCCGCCCACACTTCGAAGGGGGACAAATCACATTCTTCCGTCGTTTACCTAAACGCGGTTTCAAAAGCCTTAACCCCGTGCAATTCCACGAAGTTAACGTATCCCTTTTGGAAGCTAACTTTGAATCAGGCGCAGTGATTGATGAAGCAATTCTCAGCGAACGCGGTTTGATCCAAAAAGCCAAGAAGTCTTTGAAAATCCTTGCTAACGGTGAGTTGACAAAATCATTCACAGTTAAAGCAAACAAATTCACGGCTGCTGCACAAGCTAAAATTGAAGCTTGCGGTGGCAAATGTGAAATCGTCAAATAAGCTTTGGGAGTCTTTGACTCCCTTCTTATTTATCTCACAATTAAAACGAAAGAAGGTATTATATGTGGTCAGCAATCCTTAATTGCTGGAAGGTACAAGAGTTACGTACTCGAATTGTCTTCACGGCCGGCATTATTATTCTTGCCCGTATGGCAGCGGCAGTGCCCTGTCCTGGGATTGATTCTATTGCCCTCCACGATTATATCAACAATCAACTTTCGGACAATGCGTTAGGTGGGATGCTTTCAATGATTAGCATGTTCTCTGGTGGTGCACTTGAGCAATTCTCAGTTGCAGCGTTAGGGATTATGCCTTATATCACGGCCTCAATTATTATTCAGTTGGTTTCACCAGCGATTCCTGCGTTAGACAAATTAAAACGAGAAGGGGAAGCTGGGCAACAAAAGATTAGTCAGTACACGCGTTATTTAACTTTGGGTATCTGTTTAGTCCAAGGTATTTTCGCAGCGAAGACGATCTTAAATCCTGGTAATATTGGGTTACCAACGCCCGATCGTTCATTAGTGATGAACATTCTTAATCCTACGGGAACAATTGATCCCATGTCTGAGTATGTATTTATCGGTTTAACCACCCTCGTACTTGCCGCAGGTAGTATGATTATGGTTTGGTTGGGCGATCGCATTACAGAAAAAGGACTTGGCAATGGTGCATCTTTGATTATTACCATTGGTATCTTAGCTCGTTTCCCAACGGCATTATACGAACTCTATGGACGTGTTACAACTCCTGGGGCTGCACAAATGAGCCCTGCAACCTTGTTAATCCTTTGCTTAGGATTTGTAGTGATTGCAGCGTTTACTGTTATGTTAACCCAAGGAACACGTCAAGTGCCTATCCAAATGGCTCGTAAAATTATGGGTACAGGACGTGGCGCGACTGGAACAACAACTTATCTCCCGTTGAAGGTCAACTTCTCAGGTGTGATGCCAATCATCTTTGGTTCTGCATTACTTCAAATCCCTGCAGTTGTTCTTCAAATGCTTGCTAAATCAGTTCAAAATCCTGAGACGCAAGAGACATTAGGGGTGATTATGAGTTACTTCAATCACAGTTCAAAAACATATATGTGCATTTATGCTGCTATGATTATTATCTTTTCCTACTTCTGGGTAGCGAATACATTTAATCCTGGCAAAGTGTCAGATAGTTTGAAACGTGATGGTTCCTACATCCCCGGAATTCGCCCAGGGAAACCTACGGCTGACTTCCTCGATTCCACAATGAGTCGTTTAACTTTTGCAGGCGCAATTATGTTGACTGCATTAGCGATTCTTCCAATGGTTCTTGCTGAACCCCTCAACTTAGGTCAAAACATCGCTCAATTCTTTGGCGGTACAAGTTTGTTGATCTGTGTCGGTGTTGTGCTTGATACATTGAACAAAATGGAATCTTACTTAGTGATGCGTAACTATGACGGCTTCTTGAAATCAGGTCGCATTCATGGACGCCAAACTAACTTCACGATGTAATATTCGTTGATAATTCTTCAGGGTTCGTAGCAATACGAACCCTTTTTCTTTTTAAATATTTTTCTATTATCTCTTCTTCGCAAATTATGATTTACCCTTTTTTCATCATTTTATAAAGATATGATTTGTATTTTTCCGTTTTTGTGGCATTTTAAAGTATAGATAAATTTTTAATCTTTAACGAACGAGGTTCTCTATGATGTTCAAAAATGTTGTCTCCTCTCTCCTTTTGGGTGGACTCCTCTTCTCGGCAAACGCCCTTTTCGCTCAAACAGCTCCCGTTGAAGCAAATGCGGACACCACGATTCGTCCGCTCAATACTTGGCCAACCACTTATCCTAAACAAGACTTTAAAATTGTGGACGTACGCGGAAACGCAAATCCTCATCACCCACTCTCAAATATGAATGATGGAGATTGGCGCTCTTTTTGGTCAACACAAGTTGGCGCAGGTGCGACGGGCTTCCCCCATTATGTTACCCTCGATCTCGGCGAAGAACGCGATATTCACGGACTCCTCTATATGCCACCGCCTTATCAATCAGAAGGGCGCATCTCTCAATATGCCATCTACGTGAGTAACGATTCAACAAAATGGGAAGAACCTGTTGCACGTGGTTCATTCCGCAAATATGTTAGTACCTTTTGGCCCGATGTTCAAGAACAGTTCGAAACTGTCTTACTTCCAAAAGAAACCCGCGGTCGCTATATCCGCTTCCAAGCCAATAGCGAAATCTCAGGGGGTAAAACCACCGCTATCGCTGAACTTGTAGTGATTACCGACCTCAACAACTATCCATATAAAAATACCACGCTAGCCCACCTTAAAGGCGAACGAATGGCGCCATCTATCCACATGGCATACCAAGTCCCCCCTGCCCGACTCCTTTATGTGGAAATGACGATTGAAAAAAGTGCACCAGGCTCTTATTTTATGACCGCTGGTTTTTCGGGAGGTTACTTTGGTATTCAAGAAAAATCAGACGGAAGCAAAGTGATTTTATTCTCGCTTTGGGACTCAGCACATACCGACAATCCATTTATGGTGCATGCCGATGACCAAGTAAAAATATTATACGAAGCGCCCGAAATGTTAGTCCGTCGTTTTGGTGGCGAAGGCGTTGGTGTCCAAAGTTTTTACAATTACGATTGGAAAATTGGACACAACTATAAGTTTGTGGTTAAAGTCGACCACGAATATCTTCCGGGCTGGACGGTCTTTACCTCCTACTTCTTTATCCCCGAAAAGAATGAGTGGAAAAAATTGATGTCGCTTGCGACTAAAAGCCCCAACATCCCTTTGACAGGCGCACACAGTTTTCTTGAAGACTTCAAACGTGATTTTAACAGTTTCAAAAATCCACGTCAAGCCTCCGTCCCCTCCGTATGGGTGCGCGAACTCAAAACCGACAAATGGATCCCATGTAAAAATTTCCGTTTTACCGCAGATGGTAACCCTAACCGTAATATCAACGCAGGGACACGCGAACGTGGCGGATATGCTGTTACAGGGGGCGATATAACTAATGATGAAGGCAAACTTTGGAGCACAATTCCCATGGGACAAAAAGATAATGTTACCCCCCCAGAACTTCCCGCAGAAGTGGATGCAAAAGCACTCCCTGATAATGTCAATGATGAAGACAAACAAGATCACGATGACGAATAAGTTAATTTAAGTTATCCGTTATAAAATAATATAACACATGACTTTTACGAGTCATGTGTTATTTTTTTATTGCTTTTCGGTTTTTTTGGCGGCTTGCCAAAGCGATTCGAGTTCGTCTAATGGAGTCTCGTGAATATTTTGACCATTCGCAATTAAAAACTTTTCTATAAAATGAAAGCGACGTTCAAATTTTTCACACGCCTGACGCAGTAAAACCTCTGCTGGAACTTGTGAACCATGACTCACCATGCACATTAACACAAATAAAACATCGCCAAACTCTTCATCAATATGCGCTTGATCATCGCTTTCTAATGCTTCAAGCAATTCATTCCACTCCTCTAAAACTTTCTCTTTTACCCCCGTTATATTCGTCCAATCAAAACCGACCTTTGACGCTTTTTCCTTGATTTTTTGTGCGCGTAAAAGTGCAGGATAGTGTCGGGGATACTTTCCAAGAACACTTTTAAATTCCGTGGGTTTTTCTGTTTTTTTAATTTGCTCCCAAAGTCCAGGAATCTCTTCCGCGGAATCGACTTTAGGTTGATCCCCAAAAACGTGCGGATGACGGCGAACCATCTTTTTCACAATTCCATCAATCACATCTTCAATCGTAAACCATCCATTTTCCTCAGCAATCACGCTATGTAACACAATGTGCATAAGCATATCACCCAGCTCTTCTTTCATCCCTTCAACATCCAAATCTTCCGCCGATTCCATGAACTCAGCGGTCTCTTCAATGGCATAAGGAACTAAGGATTGCGTGGTTTGTTTACGATCCCAAGGGCAACCCTCAGGACTCCTCAAAACCTTCATCACCTCAACCAATTTGTCAAGGTGTTTGGTGTGCGACAAAATAGGATCTTTTTGACTCATTTGACAACAACATCTAATGAAATATCAGCCGATTTTACAGAGTGCGTTAACGCGCCAACAGAAATAAAGTCAACGCCCAATTTGGCAATTTCAGTAATACGTTCAATCGTGATCCCACCAGACGCCTCAAGGAATGTTTTGCCACTTGCAATTTCAACCGCTTGCGCCATTTCGTCATTGGTCATATTATCCAACAACACATATTCTGCCCCCGCATCTGTTGCTTCACGGAGTTGATCTAAAGTATCCGCTTCCACTTGAATCTCTAAAGCGGGCCACATTTCGCGCGCACGTTTCACCGAACGGGTAATTCCACCCTCCCCTTCAAAACCCGCAATTTCGCGATGATTATCTTTAATCATGACGCGATCAAAGAGTCCGATACGATGATTGGTTGCGCCTCCAACACTCACGGCGTATTTTTCCAAATTACGCCATCCTGGGGTTGTTTTTCGGGTATCTAAAATTTTAGTTTTTGAATCTGCTGGAATGGCATCGCTATAAACCTTGCTCACAGTTGCAATGCCTGACAAGCGTTGGATAAAATTCAAAACCGTGCGTTCTGCGGTTAACAATGCACGTGCAGGACCATACGCTTTGGCAAGCAAAGTCCCTTTTTTACAAAACTCGCCCTCTTTAACTAAGGCTTCAAAGTGAACATTACCATGCACTGCTTGAAAGACACGTTTAGCAACATCTAAGCCACAGCAAACCATATCTTGTTTCGCCAGTAAAACGGCTTCAGCTTGTGTTTCTGCAGGAATCACAGAATTAGTAGTTGTATCGCCATTACTGCCTAAGTCTTCATCTAAAGCCATTGAAATTAATAAATCGACACGGTTCCAATCAATAGGGTGAATTGTGTTCATCATAGAACTCCTTATATTTTTGTTAATCTTCAAATTTTTATATATAATATAACACACTTCATTTAAAATTCAAATCCGACACGTTTTTTTATAATCAGAATTAGACCTTTCATGAATGATTTCAGAAGTAAAATTCTAAAAATTTTGAAGAAAAACAGCAATATCCTGATCCGCTGGCAACATTTTTTCGACAGGAATCTCAGAAGATTTAACCCACTCAAAAGTTTGATTTTCAAGGGGACGTAATGTAGAAATATCATCTGCTAAACATTGATAAAAAAAGAGTTGAACCGTTTTGTTGGGATATTCAAATCGCGTTTCCATTAAAAAATCACCCACAACTATTTTTAAATTGAGCTCTTCTTTGAGTTCGCGTTCTAAACAATCCGCATGCGATTCATTCGCCTCTAACTTTCCGCCTGGAAATTCCCAAAAACCAGCCAGGTCTTTATCATGAGGACGCGATGCAAGCAACACTTTCCCTTGATGAAAGACAACTGCAGCACACACTTGAATCATGCTTGAAACCTTGTAATTTCAAGGATGGATGCTTTCGCATTAGGAATCACGTTGGGCTTACGAATATTCACGGTGATCCCCAAGACTCGCGGATCTTGAAGCGCAAGTTTGGCAATATTTTCGGCAAGGGCTTCGAGCAAAAAATATTTAGAATTCAAAATAAAATCGGTCACTTTTTGCGAAAAAGTAAAATAGTCCACCGTATCGTTCAAATCATCGCTATCCCCCGCAACAGAGAGATCGCCAAACAAGGTTAAATTAAACGTAATGAGTTGCGGATTAAGGCGTTCTTCAGGATTTGTGCCAATCAACACAGGGAGTTGCAATTCCGAAATGATAATTTTATCGTGCATAAGTTTACTCCACAGGGCAAGTCAAGGATTCTTCAGGAAGAAGCGTTAAAACCTCGCATCCATCTTCCGTAACAATTAAAGTGTGTTCATATTGTGCTGAGGGAAACAAATCTTTCGTCACTGCGGTCCAGTCATCTTTCCAGATAGAGACATCTGCCGTCCCTAAATTCACCATGGGTTCAATGGTTAACACCATGCCTTTGCGCAAAACTTGTTTATTATGACGATCAAAAACATGCGACACTTGGAGTCCGGTATGAAAAACAGATCCGATGCCGTGTCCACAAAAAGAGTAAACCACGCCATATCCTTTAGGTTTCAAGTAGTTCTCAATGGCGCGACCAATCTCGTTGACAGGCACGCCGTCCTTAACCACTTTAATCCCCTCCATCAAACTTTGCCATGTATCTTGCATCAATGCGCGTTTAACATCGTCCACATCCCCAACAGCGACCGTCGCATTACAATCCCCATGCACGCCATCTAAAAATACAGTCACATCCACATTAACAATATCGCCATTTTGAAGCGGACGATCATCGGGGATTCCATGACACACCACCTCATTAACCGATGTACAAATCGATTTCGGATAGCGATGATAGTTCAAAGGGGAAGGATACGCCCCATTCTCCGTAATCATTTGATGCGCAAACGTATCTAAAGATTCTGTGGTTACGCCCACGGCAACGCGTTCGCATGTTGCCAAAAGCACACGACGCGCCAAGTGACAAGCCGCTTTCACTTTTTCATAATTTTCAGCGGGTTCAATAAATGTTGCGGGTAAAGAACGTTTAGGGAGCCCATTGCTTGCGTAGTCGGGGCGCGCCAAATCTTTTTGAACTTTACGCATAGGCGCGACACGCCCTTTTTTCACCAATTTGGCCGGGTGACCATGACACTCTTTAAAGGGGAGTCCGCTCCCACACCAACACAATTTATTATTTTTTGAATGAAAAGAAAACATGTTAAGCCTTTCGCGCGTAGTTAAAGATACCCTAAGTTATACACTACATAATATAGCATTCCAACGCAAAAAAACAAGCCCAACCCCCGACAAAGTTCCACCTTTAACGGCGTGTAATCGTAAAGACCGTAATCGATGCCACTTTTGCTTTTTTGAGGAGTCGGGCAGCTGCCGTGAGTGTTGCGCCCGTCGTGAATACATCATCGACAAGTAACACATGTTTTCCTTTTACACTTTCGCCCTGATTGCGCAAGGCAAATATCTGACTTTTCTTGCGGAGTCGACCCGAACGATTCAAGCGCATTTGATGTTTACGATAATGGGGGCGTCTTAACGGATACGCTACAGGAATTTCAAGATATTCACTCAAGACTTTTGCCCATACATCCGCTTGATTATAACCGCGTTGCAAAAAACGAAACCAATGTAACGGAATCGGCACAATCACATCTGGAAGAGAGGTTAAACGTTCCCGAACAACTTTTGCGCCAAAATAACCAAAGCCACGCGCATAAACAGTCATGCCTCGATACTTAAATTGATGAATGATATTTTGCATGGGTTCTTCATGATTAAAGAGGGTCATCGCATTTTGCCACGGGCGTTTAGCTTGCGATAAACAACTTCGGCAGACATCTAATGCGGTATCGAGATGACCGCCACATCCCACGCAAAAAGGGCCATAAACTTGTGGAAATGTACGAAAACAACTTTCACAAAAATCGTTATCAATCGCTTGCGAGGGGTCGGCATTTTTACAAAGCGGGCATGG
Source organism: uncultured Victivallales bacterium (assembly GCA_964542845.1). Classification (GTDB taxonomy): domain Bacteria; phylum Verrucomicrobiota; class Lentisphaeria; order Victivallales; family CAZIVM01; genus CAZIVM01. The sequence continues at coordinate 3,785 of CAZIVM010000001.1, read as the reverse complement.
AAATGAAAATAAAAGTTTCAAAAGCGTTGAACGCATCATTTCCCCTTAGGAATCAAAAAGCCAACTTCGATTAAGTAGTCAGGATCATAGGAACGTTTCGCTTGACGAAGCCCAGGGACGCCTAAATCTTGTTCGCGATTCATCCACCGAATGCGAGGGCGTAAATAACGTGCAGTTTCACGATTAATCATTTGAGACGCCCCTTTAAAATCGCGCAACGCTTTTTCAAAATGGGTAATCGACATCTCTAAAGTCGGCACACTATAAATCGCAAACGCCACAGGTTGGTTCTCAACTAAAAGTACCAATCCCTCAAAACCGCCTTCATCCCAATAGGCAAACACCTGTTGCAACGCCTCAACATCTTCTTCAACTGAACCTTTCTCGTGGTTCGCTCCTGCAGCCCATTGCGGCACGAATTGAGAAATCCAAGAGAGTTCTTCTTTTCCACAAAGGGGACGTACTGACCACTGCGGATAAAGTTCTTCAAACTGTTTAATCAAATTACGTTTTTTAGAGAGTTTTTCCCCCGCTAAGTCGGCGAGTTTATCTACACTATAAACATAATCTAAAAAATCTTCTTTCATTTGAAATTCAAACGTGTGTTCGAGCACATCTTTGTGTTCAAGAAAATAGGTATACGGCACTTGATCCAACACCCCCGAAAACCCCTCGTCTTTCATTTGTTGCGAAGCCAAAATCAAACGTTCTGGACTCACGTCGCCACCTAACGGAAAATAGAGATAATCTTCCGTCCCATTATAAACCCAAAGATAATTCTCTTTTTCACAAAAAGCCAATTGATACAACTCTCCCCACGAGAGTAAATTCGAAAAAGCATATTCGCATGAAAGTTGCCCCTTCATCGGGTGGGTGTACGATTCAATTAAGGCGCGATCCTGCGCAACGGGAATTTTAAAATGTAAGGGAAGTTTTGACATAATTAACCTTTATAAATCATCGGGATGTATTTGGGCATCACTTCAAAACCCAGTTTTTCATAAAAAGACTGGGTATTGGGTTCGCCAATTAATGCAATCCAATCAATACCTTGTTCTTTGGCTTTTGCAATCAAATTTTGAATAATTTTCCCACCAATGCCTTGCTTACGGTAAGTTGAAAGCACCGCAATATCTTGAATATAACCATCACTCATACCGTCTGAAAGAATGCGACCCATTCCAATCACTTTTTCATCACTCAAAACAATTAAATAAAGGGTTGATTTTTGGGGTAAATCGTAGAGCCAATCTTGATCGTAATGTTCATCCCACCAATGGGCATCACGATATAAATTCTCAATATCATGGACTTGTTGAGAAGTGAGTGTTTTTACAAATTCATAGTGATAATGTGTCATAGTTACCTACTCTATATTTTGGACATCTTGTTGCGATTCAGTTGACCAACGCGACCACGGAAGTTTTGCCAACGCACGATTGGAAAGTTGATGTAAATGCGTAATCTCACTTCCGACCCACTCGGGCAACGAAAAGACCGTATCAAGGGCAGGTAACTCAATTTCTGCAATCACAAGTCCCGCGTTCTCCCCCTCAAATACATCAATTTCAAACATTAAATCACCATGGGGCACATTGTAACGTTGCTTAATGACCCGCTCGTCTTGCGCTAAATGCTCTAACATTGAAAGCGCATCCTCATGCGGAATTTCATATTCAAACTCAGCGCGTTCAATTCGATTCCCAGAAGAAGGGGCTTTAATGGTGAGAAAACCACGTCCTGCCTTGGTTCGGACACGCACAGTCACGTTGCCCTCTTTGACAATGTAGCCTTGCACAAGGGTATCGCAAGAAGAATGTGCGCTTTTCCATGAAGAATCCTTCACCCAAAAGCGGCGTTCAATCTCTTTTTTCATAAAAAAAGCTCCTAAATGTTGGATTAGACTTGAAAACGTGCGTGTATGGACTAAATTATTATTATGTAATATAGCCCCATTTTCAAAAACCTCAAATGAAAAAGCGTATGAATCCTGAAAAAATCCTATTAATTTTATCTCAAATCCGTGAATTTCGCGATTGTGCGCGTCAAACATGGAGTCAGCAAGGCTACAACGAAACATTTCACAACTTCCGTGAAGGGCTCGGTTTTAACGGAAATATCGATCATCAAATCGAGACCCATGATGTTCGTTTTAGAGTTCAAGCGCGTCAAGCCTACGTTTTTGCACAAGCGTGGTTAGATACCCACGATCCCCATTTCTTCCAACGCGCCATTCTTTGCGCCGAAAATATGATCAATCTTTTTCGTAATACGCAAGGGGGTTACATCTATAGCTTAAAATCTACAGGTGGCATTTCCAACGCTCACTGCTATACTTACGAACAAGCATTTGCCATTTTTACCTTTGTTCATTTAGGGCATATCACGCATGATGAATCCTACTTTTCACACGCCGAGAACACATGGGATTTTCTCGTATCACACCTCACACATCCTCAGGGCGGATTCTACACAAGCACTGCTCCTGACTGCACGCCTCATCATGAACAAAATCCACACATGCACCTTTTAGAAGCGTGCTTGTATGCACTTCTTTTTACAGGAAACCCCGTATGGTTAACGCGTGCACAAAGTTTATATAAACTCTTTACAGATTATTTCTTTGACGTACAAACAGATACTGTAACTGAAACCCTCGAACCCAACTGGGAACGCAATGCGTTGATTCAGCGTAGCGAACCGGGTCATGCGAGCGAATGGATATGGTTGCTCCATATTTATAAACAACTCACTGGAGAGGATACCACACTCTATATCCAAAAACTTTACACCTCGCTCCTGGCCCATGGAATTAACGCACAAAATCAATTGGCTTATGATGGACTCGATGGCGAAAACATTGTCGCCAAAAACACGCACCGCTTATGGTGTCAGACCGAACTTCTGAAAGCGCATCTCGCTGTATATGAATCTTTTGTAGACACGGAAGCAGGGAATCGCGCACTTCAACTTGCACAAACCATCATCGAAAAATATCTCATAATCGAAACAGGCACATGGCATGAACAGTTAACCGAAAATGGGGCGGATACTTATGCCTATTCGCCTGCAAGTAGTCTCTATCACCTCAATTTAGCCTTCCAAGAGTCTTTCCGTATTCTTGAAAGTGCGTTAGCGAGCGTTTGCACCAACTGCAAAGGGTGTAAAGGAGATAAATGTCATGCGAATTAATGCGCATAACAGCACAGAAACCATTGCCGCGGTTTGTACAGGTGTTGGGGGGGCGATTTCTATTATTCGTGTGTCGGGAGAAAACGCATTTCCTGTTTTTCAAAAACTCTTTTCACACGCTAAAAGCGCGCTCCAATCGCCTCGCACCCTCACACTAGGTCATTTACTTGACTCAGAGGGGCATGTTTGCGGAGAAGAGATATTAGGCGTTGCGATGCCCAACCCACGAAGTTATACCGGCGAAGATGTGTTTGAACTCCAAATCCATGGCGGAATGATGAACACCCAGCATGCACTTCAATGCGTATTGACACATCCCGAAGTGCGTCAAGCGGAGCCTGGAGAGTACACGTTACGCGCTTTTATTAACGGAAAAATGGATTTAACCCAAGCGGAGGCGGTGGCAGATTTGATACATGCACAGTCTGAAATGGCACGACTTTCTGCGGAACGTCAACTTTCAGGTTCTTTACGTGAAAAAATATATGGATTGCGTCAAATCTATGTCGGACTCCTCGCAGAATGTGAGTCACAACTTGATTTTCCCGAAGATGTGCCCGATGCCGTCTCTTATGACGATTTAGCTCTCAGTG